>NZ_JABWRG010000130.1:0-12264 GCF_014268825.1 Pseudomonas sp. SWRI51
GTCCGGCCGGGTGAAAGCATCACCCGCAGCCCAGACGTGAAGGTTGACACCGACGTCAGTCTGACTGAGAAGAACGTTTCGCACCTCAACAGTCAATTGCCGCCTGATCTTGCCCAGCAGGCGGTCGATCCAGTGAACCTGCCAGGCTTCGACTTACCGCAAGGGACTAACGGCCTGTTCCAGGTCAGCAATAACCCCAGCCATCCGTACTTGGTCGAAACCAACCCACGATTTGCTGACCTCAAGACCTTCCTAAGCTCCGACTATTTGCTCAACGCCCTGGGTTATGAGCCTGATCAGTCCATGCGTCGCCTGGGTGATGGGTTATACGAGCAACGCCTGATCCGAGAAGCGGTGGTCGAGCGGACCGGCAAGCGTTTCCTGGAGGGGTTGACCAGCGACGAAGAGATGTTCCGCTACTTGATGGACAACTCCATCGCCAGCAAGGATGAGCTGAACCTCTCGCCGGGTGTCGGGCTGACCGCTGAACAGGTCGCCGCGCTGACCCATGACATCGTATGGATGGAACCGCGCGAGGTGAATGGCCAGCAGGTGCTGGTGCCGGTGCTGTACCTGGCCCATGCCAATGATCGTTTGGCACCGAATGGGGCATTGATCCAGGGGCAGGATGTTGCGTTGATTACTGGGGGGGACCTGAAGAACCAGGGCACCTTGCGGGCCGAGAGCAACTTGCAGGCCATTGCTGGCAATGTCGAGAACACCGGCTTGATGGAGGCCAATGAGCACTTGTCGCTGTTGGCAACTAAAAGTATTCGTAACGCCATGGGCGGGATCATCAAGGGTCAGGATGTCAGCGCCAACGCGCTCACTGGCAATCTGATCAATGAACGCACTATCGGTACGACCAAGGGCCAAAACGGTATTTTCAAGTGGAGCCTGAGCACGGCGGATAATGCGGCGCGTATAGAAGCGGGCAATAGCCTGGAACTTAATGCCGGACTAAACGTGCAGAACGTTGGTGGTGCACTGCAGGCCGGTGGCGATGCCAGCGTGACCGCCGGTGCCAGTTTGCTGATCGTCTCCGCCGAGGAGAAGGACAGCAGCAGCGCAGTATTCAAGAAATCGAGTTCCAGCTACAGCCGGGTCACCCAACATCGCAGTGATGTGCAAGTGGGTGGCAGCCTCGCGGCCACTGCAGGCGGTGATCTCTCAGTACTCGCCAGCACCGTCAAGGCTGGTAAAAATCTGGAACTTTCTGCCGGCGGTAACGTGAACGTCGCTTCAGCGGCCAACGAGCTACATACCGAGTATCACAGCAAGCGTCGAGGAAAGAAGGTAGACCAGCAAGACGATACAGTACGTCAGCAATCATCTGTGATTGAGGCCGGGGGCGATCTATACGTCGACGCCGACAAGAATTTGAGTATTACCTCCAGTCATTTGAAGTCGGGTGGCGAGGCCTACCTGTACGCGGGGGAGGAGCTTTCACTAAAGGCGGCGCAGGACAGCGACTACCACCTTTACGACTACAAGAAGAAGGGCAGCCTCGGTAACAAGAAGACCCGGCGCGATGAAGTGACCGACATCAAGCATATTGGCAGCACGATCACTACGGGTGGTGACCTGACGCTTGTGAGTGAAGGCAACCAGCTGTATCAGGCGGCAAAGCTCGATAGTGGCAATGACATCACGCTGGACAGCGGCGGCAGTATTACCTTCGAGGCAGTCAAAGATCTGCATCAGGAGAGTCACGAGCAGAGTAAAAGCAGTTGGGCTTGGACTTCCGCTGAGGGCAAGGGCGCGACGGATGAAACCCTGCACCAAAGCCGACTGATCGCCAAAGGTGATCTGGTGATTCAGGCCGTGGATGGCTTAAAGATTGATCTTAAGGAGGTCACCCAACAGTCCGTCAGTCAGACCATAGACGCGATGGTGAAGGCAGACCCAAGCTTTGCTTGGTTGAAGGAGATGGAACAGCGTAACGATGTCGACTGGCGAAGAGTGAAGGAGGTACACGACTCCTTCAAGTACAAACATTCTTCTCTGGGCGGGCCGGCCGCAATGATCATTGCGATCGTCGTCACCTACCTTACGTGGGGCGCTGGTTCTGGACTGGCTGGCCTTGCACAAGGGACTTGGCAGGCCGCAGTAGCAGATACCATTACGAGTGCTGTCTTGTCGAATGCTGCCACTAGCACGATCAATAACCGCGGCGACTTGGGCGCTGTAGTTGAAGATGTTACTTCTCCAGAGGCCATTCGGGGCTATATCGTTGCAGGCATTACTGCTGGGCTTACAAAAGGGCTCTTTGATGGAATACTAAAAACAAATACAGACCCGCTCACCAAAGCTATTAAGGTTGACCTCACCAGCCTGGAAGGGATCGGCCGTTTTGCTGGCAACCAAATATTGCAAAACGGAACATCTACGATCCTTGATCGCGCTCTAGGTGGAGATAGCTCGTTGAGCAGTATCTTGCGCAGCAGCGTCGCCAGTACTTTCGCTGCTGTCGGCTTCAATTGGGTGGGGGATCAGACAAGTCCCGATAAATGGGATCTGAAAGACGGTAGCGTCGCAAAAGTTGGCCTGCATGCCATCATGGGCGGTCTCGCGGCGGAGGCCGCTGGTGGTGATTTCAAAACCGGCGCCTTGGCTGCTGGCGTTAACGAACTGCTAGTCGACGCTCTAGCCAAGCAATACAGCGAGATGCCCAAGGAGGAAAGAGACAGGCTTTTGGTAATGAACTCCCAAGTAATAGGAGTTCTTACGGCCACAGTGCAAGGAGGAGACCCAGCCAGCCTACAGACTGGTGCGTGGGTCGCTGCAAACGCAACGTCCTATAACCGGCTGTTGCACGATGAGGAAAAGAAGTCCTTAACTCAAGAGGCTGAAGCGCTTGAAGTACAGTTTGGTAAGCCGTCCTCCGACCTGTCTTGGGAGGAGGTCCTGCTTCTTGCCGCTAGTGCTCAAATGGATGCAGTAGAGAATGCACGATTACAGGCTCTTCTGGCGAGTTATCCTCCGGGAAGCCCTGAATTGCAGCACTTTAAAGAAGATTTGTTGATCGCGACAGCCAGTATTCAGCGTCTAGCTTCTCAAAACAGAGTACTTACTTGGAGTGATAAAAAGGCGATAACCGCCAATGGGTCAGAGGTTTATGCATTCCAATCCACTACTGAGCAGTTCCTCGATCATGGATTGTTTAATGCAGACTCGCCGTGGTCTCAGAGTGGTGGTAATAATTGGGCTGATGATCAAGGTGTTATTCCTGAAAGTTGGAAAGAGCAATTTGGTGAAAAAAATGCTGCTATTTATTTAAGAGAAATCGCTGGTGTTTCTAGCAGCCCTGCAGAGCTCGACGATCTGGTGCAAAGGGTGTCGATTGTACTGGGTGGGGGGGTTGGCAATGTCACATGGGATCTGGATGCCGCGCTTGCTCTTATAGGTGCCCCCGCTATACTAAGGGCTTTGCTATCGAAAAGGCTTGCTGCGGCTGGCGTTGATGTTGCAGTGGTCGGTGCAAAAGAATTTGGAGGTGCAATTGATGCTGGTTTTGACACGTCTACCCTGCGGAGTAAATTGCAGGGATACCTCCTTGATGTAGGGCACCCTCAAAACCAAACCAAAGCCACTTGGTTTCAGCAGGCTCTTGGCTTTGACAAAAATAATTGGGAGGCGTTGGCTTCGCAGATTAAATTTAACGAAGCAAAGGCGGTGTTGACAAAGACAAATAAATATGGGCAAACATTTGAGCAGAAAATTCCTATTGTCGGGACTAATGGGCGAATCATTGAAGTTCCATTTGTGTTTTTGAAAGAAAGCTCAGGTAATGTTCGTTTTGTAACAGGGAAGCCGGCAAAAAAATGAACACATTTTGCGAAAATGATGTAGTTACTCTCCGGGAAGGAGTAGAGGCAAAAATAATTGATGGAGATGTTTTATTTATGCCCGAAGGGACTGAGGGCACCATTGTTATGGTGTATGGTCGCGCTGAACAGCCCTCGGCCTACGAGGTTGAATTTTTTATTTCGAAGCAAAACGATTTTGCTTTAGCAACGGTGGATGCAGGTTTGCTGTGTAAGGACTGATTGTTCCAAGCGGTGACGGACTATCAGCTAGACGCGCTGGGCCATCAGCTTCTGACGCGGTACTGACCTCTGGGGCCGCCAAGCGGTGCTGGCTGGGGTGCGCTTTAAAGGATCGAATTCTGGATATATGTACAGCATTGATGCCGGATGTATTATCTCCTTCGCCGATGTGAGCGCGGCGTTCCCATTCCGAACTATAAGCTTCGGCACGTCCGACCACTGCGTGTCGACGTGCATATTGAATATCGCAACAGCTCAGCCCGCGGGCGCCCGAGCATTGAGACGTGGGTGTTCAACCGACGCCAGGGCCAGACGTGATTCCGAGGCTGCAAGATGCCTGAGTGGACAGCATGGCGCAGGGCGGGATGAACCTGACGGGTTTTGAAGAAGTCGACGGTGTGCTGTATGCGCAGGCGTGGTGGTGCGGGCAGACTGATGACCGGACTGCCTAAGGTCTGGCTGGCTGAGCTAAACGACCTTAGCGAACTGATCACCGATCCTGATGTACCGGCGGCGGTTCTTTTCGAGATGGCGTGCGCGGCTCGTCGACGGGGGGAGGTCGACAGCGCGCAGCTATCAGAAGTGCTGGAATTTGCTGATGCGGCTCGGTTATGGGCGCTCACGGAAAACGAGAAGGAATGGGGATTGGGATGGAACTCGAGTACCCGGCGGATAAATTGCTGATGTGTGGTGCCGGCAACGCGCGGCCCAGCTGTGAGTGCTTGCGTAAAGGAAGGGAATGGTCGGCAGAGCGCCGGAGGAGTGATAGGAAATCTGCGTGAGATTTGCGTGACTCTTGGAAACCTTTGAAAACACCTATGAGCAGTCGATTGCAGCGAGCGCCGAGTTAAGTGCCGTGTTTACAGGGGTTCCATAATTAGTGCACGCATGGGGTGCAAGGGGTCGAGTGTTCGAATCACTCCGTCCCGACCAAAATACTCCAAGAAATCCAGTCACTTAACGGTGACTGGATTTTTTTATGGGCGACCGTGCGCAAAATGCGCGCAAATCCATCCGGCGTTTTCCCGATATCGAGGTCGGCTTCCACTTCTGACCACACCCCATCTCCGTGCCCCTTCTGGTAGTTTCTGGCCATGCTTTTGGTGGTGTGCCGGCGATTTCTGTCCATCTTTCCTGGCCCGCTTGCACAAGTGGAGGGAGAGAGCGCACACCTCATGGAACCCGGCATTTTTTCCTCGTTGAGGCCGAGATAGCAGCCAGCGGCATCCCCATCCCACCCAATCGACTCCCAGATGCATAATGGCAGCGCGTTCACCGACCGCCTTCGGAGCCAACATGCTGCGTAATGAATCAAACGCCCCACCTGATCGCTCTCGATGGAGCGGCGAGCTATGGCTGGGTAATTACTATGCTTTGTTCCATGGCGTGGCTGGGCATTCCAGTGTGCATCGTCACTATGCGCACCAAGGCATCAGCCTGCAGATACCTGGTGAAGCCAACCCCTGGACGTGGGTAGGTTCGCTGAATCCGCATCGTGTCGATGAGCCCAGCGTGAGTATGTTGGCGGTCTATGCCGAGCCCATGGTTTACAACCTAAGCGACCTTCAGGCAGTCGCAGATTACAACCCAACAGCGCTATCAGCCCTGGCGCAGGCCATGCTGCACATTCCTCGTACTGAGGTGTCAGTACGTTTACAGCGGGCCTTGCAGCGAGTCGATGAACAGTTGGATGGCAAGATCAGCGCTGCTGATCTCGCGCATCAGGCACAGGTGTCGCAAAGCCACCTGCACCGTTTGTTCAGCGCGCGGCTGGGCCTGTCCATACGGCGCATGGTGCTTTGGCGTCGCCTTCGGCGGGCGCTGTGTCTTGTTTTTGAAGGCCACTCGCTAACTCAAGCTGCGCACGGGGCCGGCTTCGCCGATTCAGCGCATCTGTCACGCACCCTGCGCAATATGTTCGGTATCAGCGGGCAGCAGGATCTTGGTCAGGTCCGTCTTCGCGTGTTGCCATCCGATGATGGACCAAGTGCGGGGGTAACTGCGGGTCCTTGAGTGTCTTGTTCTTGGTTCTGAAAGGGTGAAGCAACTGGTCAAGGTAAGCATCGGGATAATCGGGTTGAGAGCCAATGCCTAAATCGTCAGGCTGCACTCTGGCATCTGGGTGTTTGAAAGCTGTACCGAAAAGGTGATCCCAGAAACTGAAGAACAGCGCAAAGTTCACGTCGCCGGCACGACCATATTTGATGTGGTGGTAGCGGTGTACCGGGGCCCAGGCGAACAATCGATTGAGCACTCCCACACGAATATCCACGTTGCTATGTTGCAGTAGCAGTTGAATACCGATCGCGAAGGCGAGAAGGCTGGCGATTGAAACAGGCAGCCCGATAAGAAGCAGGGGGCCAAGGCCAGCCAGCGCTTCCAAGGATTGGTGCAGAGGGTGCTTCATCAGGCCGTTGAATCCATACAGTCGCTTGGGGCTGTGATGAACGGCGTGGAGTCGCCACAGCAAGGCATAGCGATGGCTTGCCCGGTGCATCAGCGTGATGCCCAGGTCCGCCCAGCCGATCGCCAACAGCAGTTGCAAGAGCACTGGCCAATGGTGGGGCCAGACATCCAGTGTGGGCAGCACGACCGCAAGCCAAGGCAGCGCCATCAGGCTCAGGCCGTTGAGGCTTTCATTGATGAGCGCATGCAAAGTATCGCGTTGGCTGTCGCCTCGCGCTCTATTCCAGTCAGCTTCGAAAGGGCAATAGTGCTCGGCGGCGAAAGAGACCCCAATGGCGAGCCCCAACAGCGGTATCAGCGTCCACAAAGGCGTATTGAGCCAGTGGGTCATGCAACAAGCGACGCCGACAAAACCGGCGAAGAAAAGCGGGGCGTACAAAAGGCGAAATAGGGATGTCATGAGGGGCTCCTGATTGCAGAGCCCCATGGTCAGGTGGCATGGCGTCTTGAAGCTTGAACAAATCGCTCCTTGACCGAGGTGAAGAGGCTGAGCCTCTTCACTGTGCTTGCCCGGCAACCCGCGCGGTAGATCACCAGGTGAAGTTTACCGAGGTCAGCAGCGTGCGCTCGTCACCGTAGTGGCAGGTAGAGAAACTGCACTGCGCATAGCGTTTGTCGGTCAGGTTGTTGGCGTTGACGGTCACATCCCAGTGCTCGTCGATCTGGTAGCGCGCCATGGCGTCGAACAGGGTATAGGCTGGCATGGCCGAATCCATGCCCGAGGCCTGGGTTGTGCCCATGTAGCGAGCACCGGCGCCCACGGTCAGCTGCGGGATGCCCCAGTGGATGAAGTCGTAGCGGGTCCACAGGGCTGCCTGGTGGTAAGGCGTTTCGTCGGTACGTTGGCCCACTTCAGCGGCAATAGCGCTCTTGGTGGTGCGTGCGTCGGTATAGGCGTAGGTGGCGATCACGCTGAGTGCCTGGATGACATCCGCCTTGGCTTCCAGCTCCAGGCCGCGGGAACGTACCTCGCCGGTTTGGCGGTACTCGTCGGTAATGGGGTCCTGCTTGAGCACGTCGGTCTGGGTCAGCTCGTAGACGGCTGCGCTCAGCAGCAGGTTGCTGTCCTTGGGCTGATAGCGCACGCCCACTTCGTATTGCTTACCTTCGGTGGGGGTGAAGGTCTGGCCGGTGACTTCGGCAACGGAAACCGGGAAGAACGATTCGCTATAGCTGATATAGGGCGCCAAGCCGTTGTCCGCCAGGTACACCAAGCCCGCGCGCCAGGTGGTGGCTTCGTCGCTTTGGCTGGCCTTGGCGCCATTGCGATGCGCCGTCTGCTGCTGGTCAGCCCAGTCGTGGCGGCCACCCAGCTGCAAGACCCACTTCTCGTCGAACTTGATCTGGTCCTGGAAATAGACACCTTTCTGCAGCATATCGAGCTGCGAGCCACGGTCCAAGCTACGGTCTCTGACGACATTTACAGGCTGACCATAGTTGTAGCGACTCAGGTCCAGGTCGGTGGTTCTGCCTCGAAAGTTGTGGGAGTCGTAAGACGTGTCATAGCCGTCGAAACCAACCAGGAAGGTTTGCTCAACGCTGCCAAGCTGCCATTTCGATACGACATTGGTATCGCTGCCCAGGGTGCGGGCACGCTCCTGGCGATCACTGTATTGCCTTTGCAGAATGCCGGTGGTGGCCGCCTGATTGATCACAGCAGCGGTAACTGCCGGGTTGCCGGTCCTGACCTGCAGGTATCTCCACTTCACATCGGACTCGGAGTAACGCAACTTGTGGTTAACCGTGAAGTGCTCGTTGAAGTTGTGGGTAAATTCGTACCCTAGGGCCGACATCTCGCCGTTCATGTCGTCGTAGTCTGGCTCGCCGATAAAGTCGTGGCGGCCGATCTTGAACGCGCCGTCACCCGCACCTTTGACCAACTGATAGGGCAGGGGCGCGGGGAAACGCGTATCGGTCTTCTGGTAGAAGGACAGCAGGGTCAGCGATGTGTCTTCGTCAGGGCGCCAGGTCAGCGCCGGGGCGATATAGAACTTGTCGTCGTTGAGATAATCCTGCTGGGTGTCGCTGTTGCGGCTGAGCAGGGTCAGGCGATAGCTCAGGGTGTCGCTGCCGGCCAGTGGCCCGCTGAAATCGGCGGCGAGTTGCTTGCGGTCGTTGGAGCCCGCCTGCAGTTGCAACTGATGAAACGGCGTCTCGGTTGGGCGCTTGCTGACGCCGTTTACCATGCCGCCTGGCGAGAGCTGGCCATACAGCACCGAGGCCGCGCCGCGAATGACCTCCACGCGCTCCAGGCCATAAGGTTCCTGAATGCCGTCGTAGGAGTTGTTCTGCAGGCGCAGGCCGTCGCGCAGCGAGCCGCCGGTGGCGGATTCGACCGAGAAGCCGCGGATGCGGAAGCGGTCTGCAGTGCGGTTGAAGGCGGTCGAGCTGGCGGTGAACCCTGGGGTGTAACTCAGCGCCTGGGCCATCGTTTCTGCCTGGCGGTCGCGCATCTCGTCGCTTGTCACCACCGACAGCGACTGGGGCGTCTCGATGATTGGCGTATCGGTCTTGGTAGCGCTCATGTTGCGTTTGGCGACATAGCCGACCACATGCTCGGTGGGCTGTTCGACGCTTTGCCCGGTAACATTGGTGGCTTCGATTTCCACCGGCACAGTTGCGGGGGCCTGGTTGGCCTCAGCGGCATGCAGGCTGCCTGAGCCCAGGCTGGCCATGGCCAGCGCTAGTGCGGTAAGGCCGAAGGCGGGGCGTTGAGTGAAACGTTCGGGGCTTGGGTGTGTAACCTGGCGCATGGCGAAGGAACATCCTTTGATCTTCTTGTGTGTGCGCAAGGCGGAGGACTTTCTGTGATCCTTCACGCTAGTGCGCCGTGGCAGTCAGCAGTAGCGCGCGAACTGTACATGTGAATGAGAAGGATTTGTACTAGCGCAATATTTATTGTTATCAGATGAACGCTGCCGACAAGATGTTCAATGCCTGGGTGTTTCCCCGGCAAAGCTGATTGCAGAAGTGGAATGAGCCCTGCCAGGTTGGCAGCGAAGAGGTCGACAGGTTGGTCGAAAAGCTGCAACGGACGTTGCGCGGGGACTTGGATGTGGCAACTGTTTGCTATCGAGATCGAGCCGCTAGGGGGCCCGATCTCGGCATCATGGGCTTCTTTATCGAGGCCTGTTACGGCTCTTGGGCCAGGCGTCCGAGCAGCGCCTTGGCGGTGGTTTCAGACGAGGCCGGGTTCTGCCCGGTGATCAGGTGGCCATCTTCGACCACATGGACAGCCCAGTCCGCTTCCTTGCTGTACACCCCACCGTTGGCCTTGAGCATATCTTCGACCAGAAACGGCACCACTTGCGTCAGGCCCACGGCCTCTTCCTCGGTATTGGTGAACCCGGTAACGCGCTTGCCTTGGACCACCGGATGGCCTTCGGGGGCATGCACGTTTTTCAGCACCCCTGGCGCGTGGCAAACCGCTGCAATGGGCTTGTTGGCCGCGTAGAACGCTTCGAGCAAGGTGATGGAATGCTTGTCCTCGGCCAGGTCCCACAGCGGGCCGTGGCCGCCTGGGTAGAACACGGCATCGAAATCGTAGGGGTCGATTTGCGCCAGGGGCAGGGTGTTGGCGAGTGCGTTTTGCGCGGCGGGGTCGGAGCGGAAGCGGTCGGTGGCGTCGGTCTGGGCGTCCGGCTCGTCACTCTTTGGGTCCAGCGGCGGCTGGCCGCCCTTGGGCGAGGCGAGGGTGACTTTGGCATTGGCGTCGATGAACGCGAAATAAGGTGCTGCAAACTCCTCGAGCCAGAACCCGGTTTTCTTGCCGGTATCGCCGAGTCGGTCGTGGGAAGTCAGCACCATCAGGATTTTGTTCATGCGGGTCGGTCCTCCTAGTGTTTCAAGGCAGCGCGATTCGCGCTGCATTGTTGTGGGAGGGCGCCACGGCGCGGATGTTCCATCGGCTGCGTGTAACTTTTGCCGGTAGCTCAGCCCATGTAGACATTGAGCACATAGCCGAGCAACGCCAGCACCTCGGCGCACGCATGAATCAGTACCGGCACCAGCAAGCCACCGCTCGCGATGCGTGCCACGGCCAGCACGAAGCCGACCGCCACCAGCGCCACCATGGTGATCGCCTGCTCGTACTGGGTGTGAATGGCGGCAAACAACACGGTGCTCAGCACGATGCTCAGCCATTTCCATATGGTACTGCGCTCCCACGGCAGCAAACGCATGAGGAAGTGGCGGAACAGTAGCTCTTCGGCCAATGGCGGGAAGATCACCAGGCTGATGCACAGCAGTACGATCTGGCTGCGATCGAGGCCATCGAAGAAGGTCAGCATGAAGCTTTCGTCGGGGATATCGAACAGCGCCATCACCACCCCACACAGCACGTAGACCGCCGTGGTGGCCAGCAGCCCGTTGCGCAGGGGCCGTTGCAGCGTGTGCCCGGCAAAGGCGCGAGTAAAGCCCTGGCGACGATTTTGCAGGTAGTACAGCAGCAGTAATCCAACGCCGGCGTAGGCGATGCCGTTGAGCAGGTGCTGGTTGCTGAATTGCGCGTTGCCGCTGAGGGCGCCGGCCTGCACCGCAGCCAGCAGATTGCCCAGCACGTAGAGGCCGACTGCCAAGACGAACATGCCAAGGCGTTTGAACAAGTTGTAGGGCGATTGCGTGGAGCACGGTGGGGCAACGGCGTGCACGGAGGAGGCCTTGCAGGGCAGTGGTGTGGTCATTCTATGGTTCCGATCAATGGGCGGCGCGGCGTTTGCGCAACAGGGTCGCCAGCGCCACCGTCAGGGCGACGGCCAGAGCAACGGCGAGGGGGATGGTGAGCGCGATACCGGTGCTTTCGAGCATCCCCGCCACGGTCAGGTAGAACGCGATCACGCCGACGGCGCCGATGGCGTTGCCCCGAATCATCATCGCCATGCCGGGGCGCCCGTTTTGTAGTTGGGCGAAAACCACCAGCGGCCACGCGATGACTGGGATCGGCGCCAGAATGCCGCTGGCAGCAGGCCCCAACCAGCTGGCGAGGCTGGTTGTGACCATCAGCAGGGTAGTAGCGGCGACCATGCGCAGGGGGATTTCCCAGTAGCGGTGGCGCGGTGTGGCCAGGGCGTCGGGGGCAGGCTCGCGGCCGGTGGCGCGGATCAGCACGACAATCAGCAGCAGGGCCACGGCAACCGACAGGTACGGGCTGCCCCAATGGGTAAAGGCATACCCGGCCACGGCGTAGAACATCAGTGACAGCAGCGCCGCGCCAGCAATCCCGAGACGGCGGGTGGCATATAGATAGCAGGTGTAGGTGGCCTGCACGGCCGCGAGGCCGCCGAGTGCGCCGGGAACAGCGCCAAGGGCGAAGCCGTTGCCCTGCTCCAGGCACAGAAAAGTCATGACCAGCGCCGAGGTAATCGGCAACCCTGATAGCAGCCCACCCAGTAAACCGCCCCAACGGCGCGAGGCGAGGGACACCGCCCACATCAATAAAGGGGTGACGACGAGCTTGAGGTAGAGCAGGGTCATTGCGGGACGATCCGTGTTGAGGTGGCGCGGGGGGCTGGCATCTTGCCGGAGCAAGCATGGGTGGGCGAGCGCGGTGGGTCAAGCGGCGCGCAGGCTCTGGATCTTGATCTGGCTTCTAAGCGCGCGATAGCTCCCACGGAGGCTGTGCTCAACCGCAACATTGCTGGTTGGACCCAATCCTGTGGGAAACGATAGAGAGTTGTGGCGAGCGGGCTTGTCCCGCGTTGGGCTGCGCAGCAGTCCTGAAAACCCAAGGGTAATCCTCAGGGCTGCTACG
>NZ_JABWRG010000131.1:0-12162 GCF_014268825.1 Pseudomonas sp. SWRI51
GGATCTGTGCACCCACCAGAATCGCTGGGGCTGCTTCGCAGCCCTTTCGCGACACAAGGCCGCTCCTACACTGACCGAGTAGACGGCATCGATATGGAATGGGCGAGCTCTGTGGGAGCTGGCGACAGCCTGCGATGAAGCCGCAACAAGCCTGCGCAGATCTGGGCCCCATCAAGACCCGGGATGGGCGCCGCGGCGAAAGGGCGCACCGCACTTCTACTCAATGCTTGAGCAGCACCAGCAGCAAAATCAGGTTCATCAGCAACGAAACCAACCCCACTGTCTGCCAAACCTTCAACGGCTCTCGCTCAAGCAACGGCCGTGGCCGCTCGGCCATTTCCTGGCGATCACCGCGCTCCAGCAACAGCAGCCACTGCTCAGCCGTTTCAAACCGCTGCGCCGGGTCCGCCGCCACCGCTTGTTGCAGATTGCGCTGCAACCATTCCGGCAAGTCAGGGCGATACCGGGCCGGGTTGACCGGTTGGCCGAACCGCGGCCGCTGGAACGCCTCCACTTCGCCATAGGGGTAATGGCCGGTCAGCAGGTAATACAAGGTCACGCCCACCGCATACAAGTCCTGGCGCGCAGCGGGCGCCGCCCCGTCGAACGCCTCCGGCGCTATGTAGGAAGGGGTGCCCGGCAACGCATTCGGTTGGTCTTCGCTAAGCCCCGGGCAGTAGGCCAGCCCGAAGTCCAGTAAGCGCAACTGGCCATCGCTGCCCAGGTGCAGGTTCTCAGGCTTGATGTCGCGGTGCAGCAGGTTGCGGCGATGCAGCACGCCTACCGCCTGCAACAGCTGGCGGGCGATCTCCAGCCAGCGCGCGAGCGCAAGCGGCGCCTGGCCGGCCAAGGTGCTGCCGGAGTATTCGCGCATCAGGTAATACAGGTGCTGGCGCTCGCTGGCAGGGTGAACTTCAGGAAAATGCCGGCCCGCGACCCGGCGCAAAAACCATTCCTCCTGCAGCAACGCCTGGGCTGCGCCTGGTTCCTGGTCGCGCGGATGGGGCAAGGTCTTGAGTAGCCAGTTCTGGCCGTGGGCGTCCTGTACCCGGTACAGCAGCGACTGCCTGCTTTGCGCCACGATGCCTCCCACGGCCCAGCCATCGATCACCTGGCCTTCGCGTAGAGGCCCCGGCAGCGGCCAGTGTTGCAACTGCGCCAGGGCATCGCCAAGGTTGCTGGCGCCCAGGCCATCGACGTGTACCAGCAGCGCGCTGGCGTTGTCCTGGCTGCCGTGGTGGTGGGCGGTGGCCACCAGCGTGTCGACGGCATCCTGCAGGTTGGGCTGTTCGCGCAGGATGGACTGGATGCCCAGATCGCCCAGGCTTGCCCACACCCCATCGCTAAGCAGCAGATAACATTCGCCTTGCTGCAGCTCGCCATCCAGGTAGTCGACCAGCAGGTGCTGGTCCAGGCCAAGCGCGCGCTTGAGCACGTGCTGCATGCCGGGCTGGTCCCACACATGGTCTTCGCTCAGGCATTGCAGGCGCCCGGCGTACCAGCGGTACACCCGGCAATCGCCAACGTGGGCCAAGGTGAAGCGTCGGCCACGTAATACCAGGGCGCTGAGTGTGGTCAGCAGTGGCTGGCCGCTGCCTTGGGCGCGCAACCAGCGGTTTTGCGCCAATAGAAGTTTGTCCAAGGCCTGAGCAACGCCCCAGGTCGCCGGGGTGGCGTAGTAGTCCATGGCCAATGCCTGCAAGCTGGCACGTGCGGCCAGGCCGCCGTCGGCACACTGGCTGACGCCGTCAGCCAGGGCAAACAGGTAGCCTTTACTGGCCGCAAGCTCCGGCGCGGGCGTGACCAGCCGCAGGGCGTCCTGGTTTTCATCGCGTGGCCCGGTGGCACTGGCCTGGGCAAAGCTCAGGCGCAGGCTCATACTCGCGCCGCGGTCACCGCCGCCGAGCCCCAGGTGGTGCGCCAGCGTTGTTTGACCCCGTGCAGGCCAAACCAGGCCAGCACGCCGAGGCTTGCGAACAACCACAGCGCCAACTGGTAATCACCGGTGTGTTGCTTGATGGTGCCCAGCCCTGCGGCCAGCACGAAGCCGCCGATGCCGCCGGCCATGCCGATCAACCCGGTCATTACGCCAATCTCCTGGCGAAAGCGCTGTGGCACCAGTTGGAATACCGCGCCGTTGCCGGCACCCAGCCCGAGCATGGCGCTGACGAACAGGGCCAGGGCCGCTGCTGCGCTGGGCAGGTTGAAGCCGACTGCGGCGATGCAGATGGCCGCAACGGTGTACATGGCCAGCAGCGTGCGGATGCCGCCGAAGCGGTCCGCCAGCGCGCCGCCCAGGGGGCGCATCAGGCTGCCGGCGAATACGCAGGCGGCGGTGTAGTAGCCGGCGGTGACCGGGCTCAGGGCGTACTGGTCACTGAAGTAGCCGGGCAGGGCGCTGGCCAGGCCAATAAAGCCGCCGAAGGTGACGCTGTAGAAGAACATGAACCACCAACTGTCGCGGTCGCCGAGGGCCTTCAGGTAGTCGGCCATCGCTTTTGGTTTTGGCCGTTGTGGTGCGTTGCGCGCCAGCAGGGCAAACACCAGCAGGGTCAGCAGCAAAGGCAGCACGGCAAAGCCGAACACGTTGTTCCAGCCAAAGCTTGCCGCCAGAACCGGGGCCAGCAGCGCGGCGAACACCGTGCCTGAGTTGCCGGCACCGGCGATGCCCATGGCCTTGCCTTGGTGCTGCGGCGGGTACCACTGCGATGCCAGGGGCAGCGATACGGCGAACGAGGCGCCGGCGACGCCGAGGAACACCCCCAGCAGCAGGGCCTGTTCGTAGCTGTGTACGCCTAGGTGCCAGGCGCAGGCCAGCGCGATGATGACGATCACTTGGCCAATCAGGCCGGCGGTTTTTGGCGACAGCCGGTCGACCAGCAGGCCCATGACAAAACGCAGGATCGCGCCTGCCAGAATCGGCGTTGCGACCATCAGGCCCCGTTGCTGGGCGGTGAGTTGCAGGTCGGCGGCGATCTGCACCGCCATGGGGCCCAGTAGATACCAGACCATGAAGCTCAGGTCGAAATACAGGAAGGCGGCAAACAGCGTGGGCACATGCCCGGATTTCCAGAAGCTCGTATTCATCGAACACCTCGTTCGGCGTGCTGCACAGGGGCGGAAACGAAAAAGACGCCGCTACCCGGTCCACGGCTGTGGAGGGGGAGCGACGTCTTTGTCGGGAGTGTGTGGCAACCGCCGTTGGCTACCTGGAGTTTAAGTGAGCAAGAGCCGGGCCAGTTCCACAGGCTTGAAGCTGCAACGCAGGGTTGCCCGTGTAGGAGCGGCCTTGTGTCGCGAAAGGGCCGCAGAGCGGCCCCGCCGATTTCTGTATCAGCTCAGAAAACCTAGGGGCGCTTTGCACCCCTTTCGCGACACAAGGCCGCTCCTACAGGCTCCCGTGCCTCAAGGCCCAAGCAGCTCCGACATGGCAATGATCTGCTCGGCCACTTGGATCAGCTTCTGCTGGCGGCTCATGGCCTGGCGGCGCATGAGGGTGTAGGCCTGTTCCTCGTTACAGTCTTTCATTTTCATCAGCATGCCCTTGGCCTGTTCGATGCGTTTGCGCTCGGCCAGTTGCTGGTCGCGGGCAACCAACTGGGCCTTAAGTGCCTGGTCGCTCTCGAAGCGGGCCATGGCCACATCCAGAATCGGCTGCAGGCGGGCTGCATGGATGCCTTCGACTATATAAGCGCTGACCCCTGCCTGGATCGCCTGGCGCATCACCCCCGGATCATGCTCGTCGGTAAACAGCACGATTGGCCGTGGCTGGTCACGGCTGACCATGACCACCTGTTCCATCACATCACGCCCCGGTGACTCGGTATCAATCAGCACTACATCCGGGTGCACCGTTTCGACGCAAGCCGGCAGGTCGATGGTCAGGCTTGGCGCTTCGATGACCTCGAAGCCTGACTCCATCAGCGCAGCCTTGAGGCGGCCGACTTTCTTTTCGGTGTCGTCGATCAGCAAGATACGCAGCATGGCACCCCCTCAGTAGCCGACGCGGGCGCAAGGCGCCGCGTCCAGCGCATGCAAGCTGAAGCTGCGCGCGTAGGCATGGGGGGCGCTGCCGTCCCAGCGGCCACCGTCGATCAGCAAGCTGCTGCGCATCGCCTGCTGCGGGCAGGCAACGCCAAGCGCCTCGGCGGCCTCGCGGTACAGGCCCAGTTGCTGCACCTGGCTGGCGACCCCCAGGTAGTCCGGGTCGTCGCGCAGAACGCCCCAGCGGCGGAACTGAGTCATGAACCACATGCCGTCGGACAGATAAGGCAGGTTGGCCCGGCCATCATCGAACAGGCGCAGCGGGTGCGAGTCCTGCCAATGGTTGCCCAGGCCATCATGGTAGTCGCCCAGCAGGCGCGGTTCGATGTTGCCTGGCGGGGTGTCCAGGTAGGCGCTGGCGCTGAGCAACTGCGCGGTGCTGCGGCGGTTCTCGACGCTGCTCTCGATAAAGCGGCTGGCGGCAAGCACGGCCTTGATCAGCGCCCGTGCGCTGTTGGGGTACTGCTCGACAAAGCCACGGGCGCAGGCCAACACCTTCTCGGGGTGGTCCGGCCACACCGACTGGCTGGTTGCCAGGGTAAAGCCCTGGCCTTGGGCGATGGCCGTTGCCGACCATGGCTCGCCCACGCAAAAGCCGTCGATGCGCCCAGCCTGCATGTGCGCAACCATCTGCGCCGGCGGCACCACCACGCTGTTGATGTCGCGTAGCGGGTGAATGCCTTGGCTGGCCAGCCAGTAGTTGAGCCACATGGCATGGGTGCCGGTGGGGAAGGTCTGGGCGAAGGTCAGCCGTGCGCCACCTTGGTGCACCAATTGTGCCAACGCCTCAGGGCTGGTCACGCCCTTGCGCTGCAGCGCAGGCGACAGATTGATCGCCTGGGCGTTCTGGTTCAGGCCCATGAGCACGGCCATGTCACTGGCCGGCCCGCCGCCCACACCCAGATGCACGGCGTAGACCAGCCCGTACAGGCAATGGGCGCCATCGAGTTCGCCGCTCACCAGCTTGTCGCGCAGGCCCGCCCACGAGGCCTGGCGGCGCAGGTTCAGGGTCAGGCCTTGCTGCTGGGCAAAGCCCTGGGTGGCGGCGACCACAACCGATGCGCAGTCGCTCAAGGCCATGAAACCCAGGTTCAGGCTGGTTTTTTCCGGCGCGTCGCTGCCGTTGACCCAGGCCAGCGGTGATGTCGGGAGGGCAGTATTCACAAGGAACCTCAGGTGTTCGGAAAGGGCAACATAGGCCTTGCGAAGCAACCCATGTGCCATTGCCCTGTCACCGAGGCGATGCGCTGGCTATAATCGCCACCCTCACACACCGCGAGTCCGCCCGCCCATGTATAACCTGGCCCGCCAACTGCTGTTCAAGCTCTCCCCGGAAACCTCCCACGACCTGTCGCTGGACCTGATCGGCGCCGGAGGCCGCATGGGCCTCAATGGCATGCTGTGCAAGCAACCTGCGGCGTTGCCGGTGACGGTGATGGGCTTGAACTTCGCAAACCCAGTGGGCCTGGCCGCAGGCCTGGATAAAAATGGCGCGGCCATCGACGGCTTTGCGCAACTGGGCTTCGGCTTCGTCGAGATCGGCACCATCACCCCGCGCCCGCAGCCGGGCAACCCCAAGCCACGGTTGTTCCGCTTGCCTGAAGCCACGGCGATCATCAACCGCATGGGTTTCAACAACCTGGGTGTCGATCACCTGCTGGCGCGGGTTCGGGCGGCGCGCTACACCGGGGTGCTGGGCATCAACATTGGCAAGAACTTCGATACCCCGGTCGAGCGCGCCCAGGACGACTACCTGATCTGCCTGGAGAAGGTCTACAACGACGCAAGCTACATTACCGTCAACGTCAGCTCGCCCAACACCCCTGGCTTGCGCTCGCTGCAATTTGGCGATTCGCTCAAGCAACTGCTCGATGTGTTGGCTGAGCGCCGTGAGCAACTGGCCACCGCCCATGGCAAGCGCGTGCCGCTGGCGATCAAGATCGCGCCAGACATGAGCGATGAAGAAACCGCGCTGGTGGCCGCCGCGCTGATGCAGTCGGGCATGGATGCGGTCATTGCCACCAATACCACGCTGAGCCGGGAAGGGGTCGAGGGCTTGCCGTTTGGCGGTGAGGCGGGTGGCCTGTCAGGTGCGCCGGTGCTGCAAAAAAGCACCCACACCGTGAAGGTGCTGGCGGGTGAGCTGGGTGGCAAGTTGCCAATCATCGCCGCAGGCGGCATTACCGAGGGGCGTCATGCGGCTGAGAAAATCGCCGCTGGCGCAAGCCTGGTGCAGATCTACTCGGGCTTCATTTATAAAGGCCCGGCGCTGATCCGTGAGGCGGTAGATGCAATTGCAGCGATGCCGCGCTGAGCTGTCAGAAATCGACAGGCATAAAAAAGGGGCCCCCTTTGGGACCCCTTGGGCCGCAGCCCGCCGCCCGGATGGGGCGTGCATGGTGACTCGAATTCAGTGTCCTCGTTCAGCCAACGGCGTGATTTTCGTTGAGTCTGTGAATACCAGCGGTACCAGTCATACCGTCCCAGTTATCGCCGCGGCCTTCGCGCCAGCCGTTGATCCAGGCTTGGCGGACAGATGGCAAGGTGAATGGGCAAAGTTCGCGGGATTTGCCGGTGACTCCATACTGGTAGCCACGTGAAAATGCTCTTTCCAACGGATCACGCTTAAGTCTTCTCATAGGGTGTTGCCCTCACTTGTTGACTGTAATGTCCCGTCGGCCTCTACGAGGCCGGGCAGAATCGTTCTGCCGGTTGCGCCCGCTGCCGGCGTGGCGGGCTAAAAGTGCCACCTCGTTGCGAAGCGGCCTGAGACCAGTTCTAACCAATGCGGGTGACAGTGTGAATGATCGTTTTGTCATAAGGACGTAACGTTTCTGAAGGTGAAGGGATAAGTAAATAAATGCGACTCAACCGTAATTGCCTACAAGCCCGCTATGATCAGGGTTTGGTCGGCGTTTGAAATCATTTAGCCAGTGTTGCTGGCTGAAGCCTGTAACATCTGCTAACGCGACGAAGGGTCACATCCAGGCCCTCTGTCGATGAAATTTTCACACTGCCCGACGATCCAAGCCTCTTGCCAACCGGCAGTTGCTACGTCAGTCGGGCGGCCAGGCCCAAGCGAACGTCTTCGCCGGCCACCCGCACGCTTCACAAAAAGCGTGTGGGCAAACAGCGGCAGCCGATGCGTCGGCGTGCCATTTACCTAGCCAAAGGCTCTGGATCAACCATGTCGGACCGTTTCGAACTATATCTCACCTGCCCCAAAGGCCTGGAAGGCCTGCTTGCCGAGGAAGCCCGCAACCTGGGCCTGGACGAGGTGCGTGAACACACCTCGGCCATCCGCGGCGAGGCCGACATGGAAACCGCCTACCGCCTGTGCCTGTGGTCGCGCCTGGCCAACCGCGTATTGCTGGTGCTCAAGCGCTTCTCCATGAAGAACGCTGACGACCTGTACGACGGCGTCAACGCCGTGGACTGGGCCGACCACCTGCTTGCCGACGGCACCCTGGCGGTGGAATTCAGTGGCCATGGCTCGGGTATCGACAACACCCACTTCGGTGCGCTCAAGGTCAAGGACGCCATCGTCGACAAGTTGCGCAACCGCGAAGGCCTGCGCCCCTCGGTGGACAAGCTCGACCCTGACCTGCGCGTGCACCTGCGCCTGGACCGTGGCGAGGCGATCCTGTCCCTCGACTTGTCTGGCCACAGCCTGCACCAGCGCGGCTACCGCCTGCAGCAGGGCGCCGCGCCGCTGAAAGAAAACCTTGCAGCGGCCGTACTGATCCGTTCCGGCTGGCCGCGCATCGCCGCTGAAGGCGGTGCACTGGCTGACCCGATGTGCGGTGTGGGTACTTTCCTGGTAGAGGCGGCGATGATCGCCGCTGACATTGCACCCAACCTCAAGCGTGAGCGCTGGGGTTTCAGCGCCTGGCTTGGCCATGTGCCGGCGTTGTGGCGCAAGCTGCACGACGAGGCCCTGGCACGCGCCCAGGCAGGCCTGGCCAAGCCGCCGCTGTGGATTCGCGGCTACGAGGCCGACCCGCGGCTGATCCAGCCGGGGCGCAACAACGTCGAGCGTGCCGGCCTGGGCGACTGGGTGAAGATCTACCAAGGCGAGGTGGCAAGCTTCGAGCCACGCCCGGACCAGAACCAGAAAGGCCTGGTCATCAGCAACCCGCCTTACGGCGAGCGCCTGGGTGATGAAGCCAGCCTGCTGTACCTTTACCAGAACCTCGGCGAACGCCTGCGCCAGGCATGCATGGGCTGGGAGGCGGCGGTGTTCACCGGCGCGCCTGAGCTGGGCAAGCGCATGGGCATTCGCAGCCACAAGCAGTACGCATTCTGGAACGGCGCGCTGCCGTGCAAGCTGCTGCTGTTCAAGGTTCAGCCTGATCAGTTCGTCACTGGCGAGCGGCGCCAGGCTGGCGCCGATAACACCGACGCCGACAGCCACGAGCCGCGCAGCCCGGTGGCTGTAGCCAGCGAATCTGCCCGCCTGTCCGAAGGCGCGCAGATGTTCGCCAACCGCCTGCAGAAAAACTTCAAGCAGTTGGGCAAGTGGGCCCGCCGCGAAAAAGTCGATTGCTATCGCGTCTACGATGCCGATATGCCCGAGTACGCCCTGGCCGTCGACCTTTACCACGACTGGGTGCATGTGCAGGAATACGCAGCGCCACGCTCGATCGACCCGGAAAAAGCCCAGGTGCGCCTGATCGATGCGCTGTCGGCCATTCCCCAGGCGTTGGGCGTTGACCCCAAAAGAGTGGTGCTCAAGCGCCGCGAGCGCCAGAGCGGCACCCGCCAGTACGAGCGCCAGGCCACCGAAGGGCGCTTCCAGGAAGTCAACGAAGGCGGCGTCAAGCTGCTGGTCAACCTCACCGACTACCTGGACACCGGGCTGTTCCTTGATCACCGCCCGATGCGTATGCGCATCCAGCGTGAAGCGGCCGGCAAGAACTTCCTCAACCTGTTCTGCTATACCGCAACGGTCAGTGTGCATGCCGCCAAGGGCGGTGCACGCAGCACCACCAGTGTCGACCTGTCGAAGACCTACCTGGACTGGGCGCGGCGCAACCTGTCGCTGAACGGCTTCTCCGAGCGTAACCGCCTGGAGCAGGGTGATGTGATGGACTGGCTGCGTAACGCCCAAGGCACCTACGAGCTGATTTTCATCGACCCGCCGACCTTCTCCAACTCCAAGCGCATGGAAGGGGTTTTCGATGTGCAGCGTGACCATGTCGAACTGCTCGACCTGGCCATGGCGCGACTGGCGCCCGGTGGTGTGCTGTATTTCTCCAACAACTTCCGCAAGTTCCAGCTTGATGAGCACCTGGCCACGCGGTATGCGGTTGAGGAAATCAGCGCGCAAACCCTGGACCCGGATTTTGCCCGCAACAATCGCATCCACCGTGCCTGGCAATTGCGTCTGCGCTGACTGAACTGGGGGCTGGCGTGAATGCTGGCCTTTAGCTATAAAGCATGCAGGCATTGACCATTCGCAGGACGCTGAAGCTGTAGTCGCTGAGAGTCCTCTATGTGGAAAGTACCTGCAAAGCTGTCCGGCCTGTTCGCCGAGGAACTCTCCGCCCTGGGCGTGGCGCTGACTGCCCTGGTTGCCGGTGGCGTGCTCACCGGGGCCCTGGCGCTCGCCACCCAGGCGTTCTACAAGCAGCAACTGCACCAGCGCTTCGAACTGCTGGCCAGCGAGCGCTACAGCCGCATCGCTGAGCGGTTCGAGGAGCAGGAGCAGCGCCTGGACGGGCTGCGGCGTTTCTTCAGCTATTCCTCCGACATCACCCCAGCCGAATTCGACGGTTACGCACGCCCGTTGCTGCGCCGCACGCAGGCGTTTTCGTGGGCGCCACGTGTGGCCGGCGTCGAGCGCGAAGCCTTCGAACGGATGGCCAGCGTTCGCCTGGGGCAGCCTTACCGCATTCTCGATCACGATGCCCAGGCCGGGTGGCACGCCGCGCCTGCGCGCGATGTGTACTACCCGATTCTCTACACCCAGGCGGTCAACCAGCACGGCCAGTTGTTCGGCTTTGACCAGAACGGCCAGCCGCTGCGCGCTGCGGCCCTGGCGCGGGCTGTAAGCCCGGGGAGCATGGCGGTGTCGGCGCCGCTGGACATGATCAGTGTGCAGCCGGACTACAGCCGTGGGCTACTGGTGGTAGCGCCGGTATTTGCCGATGGCGCGGCTGTCCGGGCGCCGCCGCGGGGCTATGTGATGGCTTTGCTCAGCCTGAGCCAGTTGATCGGCGAAAGCCTGCCGGCCGAAGCCGACGACAACCTGGTGGTGCGCATTTACGATTTATCTGGCGGCAGCACCCAGGAGGTGTTGTTCGACTCTGGCAACGAGCCTGCGCCGATGATGCTGGTCAACAGCCAGTTACTGCGCCTGGCCGACCATCATTTTCAGCTCGATATCCGCCCTAGCCTGGGTTTTCTGGCGGACAACCGGTCCTCGGCGGTGCAGGTGGTCGGCGTGCTGGGCGGCCTGTTGAGCGTGATGCTGGCCGCCTTGCTGTACAGCTTGTTCAGCCAGCGCCAGCGGGCGCTCGCAATGGTGGCCAGGCGTACCGCTGAGCTTCGGGTCAGCGAGCAGTCGCTGCGCGTCACCCACAACCAACTGCGTAGTGTGCTCGATGCCGCCACCCAAGTGGCAATCATCGCCACCGACCTCAAGGGCAGCATCACCACGTTCAACGCAGGCGCCGAGCGCATGCTGGGTTATGGTGCGGCCGAAGCGTTGGGCCAGCTCACACTTGAGGACCTGGTGCAGTCCGAAGAGCTGCACCGCCGCGGCCACGCGCTCGGCGTGCGCCATGGCCGCGAAATCGGTGCTGGCCAGGCTATGTTCGTCGAGACTGCCCAGGAGGCCGGGGCGCAGCCTGCGGACTGGACGCTGGTACGCAAGGATGGCAGCCATTTACTGGCCAATATGCTGGTGACCGCCGTGCTCGACGAACAGGGCCTGTGGGTGGGTTACCTGGCCATCTGCATTGATGTCACCGAGCGACGGCGTATCCATGAGGCGTTGGCTGAGCGCGACCGGTTACTGGAAAAACTCAGTGCCGAGGTGCCAGGCGGCATCTATCAGTACCGTGTGGATAGCGACGGACATTCGTGTTTCCCCTATGCCAGCCAAGGCCTGAACGATATCTACGAGGTGGACCTGGCAGTATTGCGCAAGGATGCCACCCCAGCCTTCGAGCGTATCCACCCGGAGGACCTGGAGCGGGTAAGGGCCTCTGTGCGTTACTCGGCCGAGCACCTGACGTCTTGGCGTGAGGAATTCCGCGTGTGCCTGCCGCGCGCCGGCCTGCGCTGGGTGCGAGGGGAGGCCACGCCGGAGGTCGGCGAGCAGCAGTGCACGCTGTGGCACGGCTACCTCACGGATATTTCCGACCTCAAGCGTGTGGAGGAGGAGTTGCGTGCGTTGTCGGTCACCGATGCGCTGACGGGGATCTACAACCGCCGCTACTTCCAGGATCGGCTTTGGAGCGAACTGGAGCGCGCCCGCCGCGAGGGGCTGCAGTTGGCGGTGATCATGCTGGACATTGACCATTTCAAGCGCATAAACGACCAGTTCGGCCATGCGGTAGGCGACCGGGTGCTGCGCAGCTTGTGTGAGCGTATCAGCCACCGTTTGCGGCGCAGCGATGTGTTCTGCCGGCTTGGCGGCGAGGAGTTCATGGTGCTGTGCCCGGGGAGTGATGCCGAACAGGCGCGGATGTTGGCACTGGAGCTGTGGCAGGGCGTGCGTGGCACGCCGGTGGACGGGGTTGGGCAGGTTACCGCCAGTTTTGGTGTGGCCGGATGGCGGGGCGGGGAAGGCGCTGATGCATTGCTGTTGCGCGCCGATGCCGGGGTTTATGCCGCCAAGCAGGCGGGGCGGGACCGTGTCGAGGGTGAGCTGGTTTGAGCTGTGGCTGCACCGGCCTCATCGCGGGGCAAGCCCGCTCCCACAAGAAGAGATGCCCGGGCGAGAAGGTGTGTAGGTACCCCATGCCTGGGGTCCTCTTCCACAGAGTGTGGCTTGCCACTACATCGACGTTTACGCGGTCAGTGTAGGAGCGGCCTTGTGTCGCGAAAGGGCCGCAACGCGGCCCCATTATCTGCGCCTCATGAAGATTCGGCGGGGCCGCTATGCGGCCC
>NZ_JABWRG010000132.1:0-12093 GCF_014268825.1 Pseudomonas sp. SWRI51
CCCCCCCCCCCCCCCCCCCCCCCCCCCCCCCCAAGGCCGGTCAGGCCTGGGCCAACTGCTTGACGGCGCGTTCGAAGCGGTCCAGACCTTCATCGATATCGGCGTCTTCGATCACCAGGCTTGGGGCGAAGCGCACAACGTCAGGGCCAGCCTGCAGCACCATCACGTTTTCTTTTTCAGCGGCGTTGAGCACGTCCTTGGCCTTGCCCTTCCAGGCATCGCTCAGCACGCAGCCGATCAACAGGCCGACGCCGCGCACCTGGGAGAACAGGCCGGTTTCCTGGCCGATTTTTTCCAGGCGCGACTTGAAGCGGGTGTGTTTGGCCTTGATCCCGGCGAGGGTCTCAGGGGTGTTGACCACATCCAGCACTGCAGCGGCCACGGCGCAGCCCAGCGGGTTGCCGCCATAGGTGGTGCCGTGGGTACCGACCGCCAGGTGGCTGGCAAGCGCGTTGGTGGTGAGCATGGCGGCAATCGGGAAACCGCCGCCCAGGCTCTTGGCGCTGGACAGGATATCGGGGGTAACGCCGTAGTGCTGGTAGGCGAACAGCGAGCCGGTACGGCCAACGCCGGTCTGCACTTCATCGAAGATCAGCAGCGCATTGTGCTCGTCGCACAGTTTGCGCGCGCCTTGCAGGTAGGCCAGATCTGCCGGCACCACACCGCTCTCGCCCTGGATCGGCTCGATGACCACGGCGCAGGTCTTGTCGGAAATCTGCGCCTTGAGCGCTTCGAGGTCGTTGTACGGGACGTGGCTGATGCCGGTGATCTTCGGGCCGAAACCGTCGGAGTACTTCGGCTGGCCGCCAACGCTCACGGTGAACAGGGTACGGCCGTGGAAGCTGTTAACGGTGGCGATGATCTCGTGTTTGTCGGCGCCAAAGCGGTCGTGGGCAACACGGCGGGCCAGCTTGAAGGCGGCCTCGTTGGCCTCGGCCCCGGAGTTGCAGAAGAACGCGCGGTCGGCAAAGGTTGCGTCGACCAGCTTGTGCGCCAGGCGCAAGGCCGGTTCGTTGGTGAAGACGTTGGAGACGTGCCAAAGGGTGTTGGCCTGGTCGGTCAGCGCCTTGACCAGCGCCGGGTGGCAATGGCCGAGGGCGTTGACGGCGATGCCGCCGGCGAAGTCGATCAGCTCGCGGCCCGACTGGTCCCAGACTCGGGAACCCTCGCCTCGCACAGGAATGAAGGCCGCCGGCGAATAGTTGGGAACCATGACCTGGTCGAAATCGGCACGTTGCACCGGGGCTTGCTCAACGGACATCTGAGTCTCCTGAAGAGGAACGCTGGCCTGGAAGTGGCGAGCGATGGGGGGATTGTAAGGACTGATCGGCGCCTGTCCTTGCTGCCAGGCGACAACTTGTTACAGCGCCAAACCCTGTTTTACCAAGGCTTTCGGCAATGCGACAAACAGTGTCGCAATCGCGCAGTGTACTGGCAGAGCGGGGCTGGGTGAACGGGTGGTCACATTTAGAAGATGGTTGCCTGTGCTGGCCTCTTCGCGGGGCAAGCCCGCTCCCACAAGAGCCTGGCAATTTGCATGGCGTAGGAGCGGGCTTGCCCCGCGAAGAGGCCAGCCCAGGCAGCAAAATAATCAGCCCTTTTCGGCCGGTGCCGAACTCAGCTCGAACGGGCTGCTGCTGCGGCGCTGGTTGCGGTCTTCGCGCGGGGTGGCGCCAAAGAAATTGCGATAGGCGCTGGAGAAGTGCGGCCCTGAAGAGAACCCACACGACAGCCCGATCTGGATGATCGACTTGCTGGTCTGCATCAGCATCTGGCGCGCCTTGTTCAGGCGCAGCTCCAGGTAATACTGGCTCGGCACGCGGTTCAGGTACTGCTTGAAGATCCGCTCCAGCTGCCTGCGCGACACACACACATGCTGGGCAATCTCATCGGTGGTCAGCGGCTCTTCGATGTTGGCTTCCATCAACAGCACAGCCTGGGTGAGCTTGGGATGGCTGGAGCCCAGGCGGTTCTGCAGCGGAATACGCTGACGCTCGCCGCCTTCGCGAATGCGCTCGACCACCAGCTCCTCGGACACCGCGCCAGCAAGCTCGGCGCCATGATCACGGGCCAGCACCGCCAGCAGCAGGTCGGTGACGGTCATGCCGCCGCAGGCGGTCAGCCGGTCACGGTCCCAGTCGAACAGGTGGCTGGTGGCAATCACCTTGGGATAGCGCTCGGCAAAGTCGTCCTGCCAGCGCCAGTGCACTGCCGCCCGATAACCATCGAGCAAGCCCAGCGCGGCCAATGGATACACCCCCGCCGACATCCCACCGATCATGCAGCCACCACGAGCAAGCTGCTTGAGCGCCGCAGACAGCGCAGAATTCATCGGCCCGGGCGGCTCGTCAGCCAGCAGAAACAGCTTGTGACAGCCGTCCAGGCGGCCATTCCAGGCCTCGCCCGGCAAGCGCCAGGCGCCCTCCTCGGCAGGCTCGGCCTGCAAGAAGGTCAGCTCGTAGGCCACATCCGGATGCACCCGCTGCGCCACCAGCAACACCTCTTCGGCCAGCGCCAGGGTCAGCGGCCGGGTGCCGGGCCAGATGAGAAAGCCGATTCGCTGGGTGGTCATAGGGCGTGATCCGAAACCTGAGAAAGGGTGGCGCCGGAGCAAACTGCGCGCGTTGCGCAGCATGCCCCAAACTGGTGCAAAAGTGCAGCCTTTACTTCAGGCTACCGGAGAGGAACTGACGCAGCCGGTCCGACTGCGGGTTGACCAGCACTTCGCGCGGGCAGCCACGCTCTTCGACCACGCCTTTGTGCAGGAACACCAGCTGGTTGGACACCTCACGAGCAAAGCCCATTTCGTGGGTCACCACCACCATGGTGCGGCCTTCCTGGGCCAAGGCCTGCATAACCTTGAGCACATCGCCGACCAGTTCCGGGTCCAGCGCCGAGGTGGGCTCGTCGAACAGCATCACCTCAGGCTCCATGGCCAGTGCCCGGGCAATCGCCACACGCTGCTGCTCGCCACCGGACATATGGCCCGGGAAGGCGTCCTTGCGATGCGCTACACCCACCTTGGCCAGGTAGTGCTCGGCTTTTTCCAGTGCTTCCTTCTTGCTCACGCCGAGCACGTGCACCGGCGCTTCGATGATGTTTTCCAGCGCAGTCATGTGCGACCACAGGTTGAAGTGCTGGAACACCATCGACAGGCGCGAGCGCATGCGTTGCAGCTGCTTCGGGTCGCCCGCCTTGAGCGCACCATCCGTGCCGGCCACCAGCTTGAGCTCTTCGTTGTTGAGCAGGATACGGCCGGCATGCGGCTGCTCCAGCAGGTTGATGCAACGCAGGAAGGTCGATTTGCCCGAGCCGCTGGAGCCGATGATGCTGATCACGTCGCCTGCCTTGGCTTCGAGGGAGACGCCCTTGAGCACCTCATGGCTGCCGTAGCGCTTGTGCAGGTCTTGGATTTGCAGTTTGTACATGCTGTCGGTTCTCACAGAGCGGTCAGTGCTTGCGCGGCGCCAGATAGCCGAGCCAGCGGCGTTCGGCCATCTTGAACAGGCGCACGAGGATGAAGGTCAGGCACAGATAGAACACGCCCGCCGTGATGTAGGCCTCGAAAGGCAGGTAATACTGGGCATTGACCGTGCGCGCAGCGCCGGTGATGTCGATCAGGGTGACGATCGAGGCAAGGCTGGTGGTCTGCAGCATCATGATCACTTCGTTGCTGTACTGCGGCAGCGCGCGGCGCAGCGCCGAAGGCAACAGGATGCGGCGGTACATCTTCATGCGCGACATGCCGATGGCCTTGGCCGCCTCGATTTCACCGTGCGGCGTGGCGCGCAGGCTGCCGGCGATGATCTCGGCGGTGTAGGCGCTGGTGTTGACGGCAAATGCCAGGCACGCACAGAAGGTTGCGCTGGACAGCAGCGGCCACATGAAGCTCTCGCGCACCGCCTCGAACTGGGCCAACCCGTAATAGATCAGGAACAGCTGCACCAGCATTGGCGTGCCGCGGATCACATAGGTGTACAGCCAGGCGGTCATGTTCACCAGCGGCTGCTTGGAAACCCGCATCAGCCCCAGCGGAATAGCCGCCAGCAGGCCGAAGAACAGCGACAGCGCCAGCAGCTTGAGCGTGGTCAGCAGGCCGCCGATGTACAGCGGCATGGCCTCCCAGATGACGTTGTAGTCGAAGATCATAGCTCTGCCACCTTGACGCCCACCGAGTAGCGCCTTTCAAGGGCCTTGAGCGCCAGCAGCGAGACACTGGTCAGCACCAGGTACATGGCCGCGACCGCCAGAAAGAAGGTGAAGGGTTCGCGGGTGGCATCGGCCGCCTGCTTGGCCTTGAACATCATGTCCTGCAGGCCCACCACCGAAATCAGCGCGGTGGCCTTGGTCAGGACCAGCCAGTTGTTGGTGAAACCCGGGATCGCCAGGCGGATCATTTGCGGCACCATGATGCGGAAGAACACTTGCACACCGCTCATGCCATAGGCCGCGCCGGCTTCAGCCTGGCCCTTGGGGATACCCATGAAGGCACCACGGAAGGTTTCCGAGAGGTACGCACCGAAGATGAAGCCCAAGGTGCCGATGCCGGCCGCCAGAGGGTTCAGGTCGATGTAGTCGTCATGGCCGAGCAGCGGCGCCACGCGGTTGAGGAGGTCCTGGCCGCCATAGAAGATCAGCAGGATCAACACCAGGTCAGGGATGCCACGGATCACCGTGGAATACAGATCACCCAGCCAGGCCAACCAGCGCACCGGCGACAGGCGCAGCGCCACGCCGATCAGGCCAAGGACGACGGCCAGGGCCATCGACGACAGGGCGAGCTGTAGCGTCAGCCACGCCCCATCGAGGATGACTGCCCCATAGCCTTTCAACATGTTCGGGATTCCTCAGGGCTTGGGAATGAAAAATGGTGCAAACCTCAGAGCCTCTGCTGTTTGCACCATTGCACAGGTGAAACTCGACGATTTACTTGGCGTCAGGGCCGTAGATGTCGAAGCTGAAGTACTTCTTCTCGATTTCTTTGTACTTGCCGTTGGCACGGATGGCATCGATTGCGGCGTTGATGCGCTCGGCGTTGGCGGTGTCGCCCTTGCGTACGGCGATGCCGATGCCGTCACCGAAGTACTTCACGTCGGTGAACGCTGGGCCAACGAAGGCAAAGCCCTTGCCGGCGTCGGTTTTCAGGAAACCGTCTTCGAGCAGGGTGGCGTCGGCAACGGTACCGTCCAGACGGCCAGCGGCGACGTCGAGGTAGATTTCGTTCTGGGTACCGTAAGGCACGACAGTGGCGCCCTTCGGAGCCAGCACTTCCTTGGCGAAACGGTCGTGGATCGAGCCACGCTGCACGCCGATTTTCTTGCCCTTGAGTTCATCCAGGCTGTCGCTGACGGTAACGGCCTGCTTCATGACCAGACGCGCCGGGGTGAGGTAGTAGCGCTTGGTGAAGTCGACCGACTTCTTGCGGTCTTCGGTGATCGACATGGACGACAGGATGGCGTCGATCTTGCGCACTTTCAGTGCCGGGATCAGGCCGTCGAACTCTTGCTCGACCCAGGTGCACTTGGCTTTCATCTCTTCGCACAGGGCGTTGCCGATATCGTAATCGAAGCCGGCGATGCTGCCGTCAGGCTGCTTGAAGGCGAAGGGAGGGTAGGCAGCTTCGATGCCGATCTTCAGCGGCTTTTCATCGGCTTGCGCTACCAGGGAAAACACGGAAAGCGCCAGGGCGCCGAACAGTGCGAGCTTCTTCATCAGGTGACTCCATCGGTACGGGGCAATCCAAGGCAGTTGCAACAGCTGCCCGATATGCAAATGGGTACAACGCGAGCCGCGCAGGTTTCGACCAAGGTCGCAGACCACGAGCGAGTGAGTGGCATTCTAGCGACAGCCCGGAAGTCGATATTTCTTCAAAGCGACAACTAGTTATAGAAGCGCCTGAAACTGCGGCGGGCGATGTTGACAGCTCTTGCAAATTATGCAAGCGCAAAAAGAAAATAACCTTTATCCAAAGCAATAAGCGCGCCCATTATTGGCAAAGCCTTGTATTCCGGCAAGTGTAGCGTGGCACCTAAGGTGAATCAGGCAGCAAAATGCACCTTGGCAGGGCGTGGCTGTTCCCTCACGCCCCACTCTGTTGCGAAAAACCCGCTAGCGGCGGTTACCGATGTATGTCGGGGTAACAGTGTCCCAGTAAAGCAAAAACCCCGCCGGTTGCCCGACGGGGTTTGTTTCAAGGCTTGACTCGGCTTACGCCGTGGCCAGGTTCATCGCCTTGTGGGTGTCGATCAGGTGCTGCACCACGCCTGGGTCGGCCAAGGTGGAGATGTCGCCCAGCGAATCGTACTCGGCCGTGGCGATCTTGCGCAGGATACGGCGCATGATCTTGCCCGAACGGGTCTTGGGCAACCCAGGCGCCCACTGGATGACATCCGGCGAGGCGATCGGGCCGATTTCCTTGCGCACCCAGTTTTTAAGCTCCAGGCGCAGTTGCTCGCTCGATTCCACCCCGGCATTGAGGGTGACGTAGACATAGATGCCCTGCCCTTTGAGGTCATGCGGCACACCCACCACCGCAGCTTCGGCAACCTTCGGATGGGCAACCATGGCGCTTTCGATTTCGGCGGTACCCATGCGGTGGCCGGAAACGTTGAGTACGTCGTCCACCCGGCCAGTGATCCAGTAGTAGCCATCTTCGTCGCGACGGGCACCGTCACCGGTGAAGTACATGCCGCGGAAGGTTTTGAAGTAGGTGTCGACGAAGCGGTCGTGGTCGCCGTACAGCGAACGCGACTGGCCTGGCCAGGAATCGAGGATCACCAGGTTGCCCTCGGCGGCGCCGTCGATCAGGTTGCCCAGGTTGTCCACCAGCGCCGGCACCACGCCGAAGAACGGACGGGTAGCCGAGCCCGGCTTGAGCGCGGTGGCGCCAGGCAGCGGGCTGATCAGCACGCCGCCAGTTTCGGTCTGCCACCAGGTGTCGACGATCGGGCAGCGCTCTTTGCCGACCGTCTTGTAGTACCAGTTCCAGGCTTCCGGGTTGATCGGCTCACCCACCGAACCCAGCAGGCGCAGGCTGGAGCCATCAGCGCCGGCAACCGCCGCCTCGCCCTCGGCCATCATCGCGCGGATGGCAGTTGGCGCGGTGTAGAGGATGTTGACCTTGTGCTTGTCGATGATCTTCGACACGCGGGTGATGTCCGGGTAGTTCGGCACACCTTCGAACAGCACGGTGGTGGCGCCATTGGCCAGCGGCCCGTAGACGATGTAGCTGTGGCCAGTCACCCAACCCACGTCCGCGGTGCACCAATAGACCTCGCCTGGGCGGTAGTCGAACACGCGCTCGTGGGTCAGGGCGGCGTACAGCAGGTAACCGCCGGTGGTGTGCAGCACGCCCTTGGGCTTGCCGGTGGAGCCGGAGGTATAAAGGATGAACAGCGCTTCTTCGGCGCCCATTTCTTTGGGTGCGCAGTGGCTGGAGGCAACCTTCATGAGGTCTTCGTACCAGATGTCACGGTGCTGGTGCCAGGCGATCTCGCCACCGGTGCGCTTGCACACGATGATCTTCTGCACGCTGCTGGTTTCAGGGTTGGTCAACGCCAGGTCGACGTTGCCCTTGAGCGGCGTACGGCGCCCGCCACGCACGCCTTCGTCGGCAGTGATGACGACCTTGGACTTGCAGTCGATGATGCGACCAGCCAGCGCCTCAGGCGAGAAGCCGCCGAACACGACCGAGTGGATGGCGCCGATACGGGCACAGGCCAGCATGGCCACCACGGCTTCCGGGATCATCGGCATGTAGATGGTGACGACGTCACCACGGTGCACGTCCTGACCACGCAGGGCGTTGGCGAACTTGCACACTTGCTCGTGCAGCTCGCGGTAGGTGATGTTGCGGTGCTCGGAAGGGTCGTCGCCTTCCCAGATTATTGCCAACTGGTCGCCGCGCTCTTCGAGGTGGCGGTCAAGGCAGTTGGAGGAAACGTTCAGAGTGCCGTCGGCGAACCACTTGATGTCGACATGGTGGTCGTCGAACGAGGTCTGCTTGACCTTGGTGAACGGCTTGATCCAGTCCAGACGCTGGGCCTGCTCGCGCCAGAAGCCGTCCGGGTTGATCACCGATTGCTGGTACATGGCCTTGTAGGTGGCCTCGTCGGTCAGGGTAGTGGCCGCAACTTCGGGACGAACGGGATACAGTGGAGCCGCACTCATCTGTGTTACCTCGGTGTAATAGTTGTTTTTGTATGGGACCGTTTGTAACTGTACCAGAGCGGTATACACCATTCGACGTTGGTCTTAACACGACGGACCGGCCGCCCCTGCAGCGGCCACGACCGCTCTAGAACGTGGCACGCAGCCAGCACCTCGAATACCGGGCCGAATGCGCCAGGCGATTGTTACGGATTCTGCCAACAGTCTTTATCAAAACCCGCTCTGTTTCGGCGGCAGGCAGCGCCCTAGAATTCACCTCGCCAGCAACGGCAACGCGATTAACTTCAGGTAACAGCCCCCACGAAGGCACCCGTTAATCTGCGTATATCCTGATCGATAAAACATGTTGTATTCGCGGCGCCACAAGCGCTGCGAGCCCCCTCACGACCTTAGGCAGGTAACTTTAAAATGAAAGCTTTACTGGTATTGGTACTGGGTAGTTTTTGCGGCGCGGCAATGGCGGGCGAAGCAAAAGATGCCCAGCACATTCCGGTTGAACAATACACGTACTCCCAGCACCTGGACATCGCCCGTGTTATTTCCATGAGCGAAGTACCTAATGTCTGTGAAGTTGTACCCGCCCGCATGACCTATGAAGACTCCAAGGGCCAGCGGCACGTCCTTGAATACCGCGTAATGGGCAATGGCTGCTCCAACGGCTAAGCCTTGCATGGGGCCCCTTTGGGGCCCTTCGCCGTTAAATGACCAGCGCCCGCCACAGGGTAACTTCAAGGCCGTTCAATCTGACGATTTGCCCAGCGCGTGATCACGCAACTTGTTGGCAATGGTCGTATGTGAAACCCCCAGTCTTTTACCCAGCGCACGGCTACTTGGAAACTCGCCCAGCAAACGTTCAAATACCGCTTTTTCGAAGCGCCCGACAATATCCGAAAGATCCCCCTCCAGCGAGAACTCACCCAACGGCTGGCGCGCACCATATTCAGGCAAACGAATATGTTCGCTTTTAACAATGCCGCCCTCACACAATGAGACCGCCTGAAACAATACGTTCTCCAATTGCCGAACATTCCCCGGCCATTGGTAGTGCAAAAGTTTGTCGAACGCCGCTGGCGCCAGGCGCGGCAGCGGGCAGCCGATTTGCCGGCTGGCCTGATCGAGAAAATGCTCGACCAGCCCTTGCAGGCCATCCATGCACTCGCGCAGCGGCGGAATATGCAGCGACAGTACGTTGAGCCGATGGTACAGGTCCTGGCGAAACTCACCGCGTGCGCACAATTCGGACAAATCGACCTGGGTCGCGCAGATGACCCGCACATCCAGGTAAACCTCTTCATCGCTGCCTACCCGGCGAAAGCACCCGTCCTGCAAAAAGCGCAGCAGTTTCACCTGCAGCCGCGGGCTCATCTCCCCTACCCCATCCAGGAACAATGTGCCGCCAGCGGTAAGCTCGAGCAAACCCAGCTTGCCCTCGGCCCGCGCCCCTTCGAACGCCCCTGGGCCATAGCCGAACAGCTCGGTTTCGGCCATGGACTCCGGCAGCCCGGCGCAGTTAAGCGCCATCAGCGGTGCCTGGCCGCGCGGGCTGGCCAAGTGGCAGGCGCGCGCCAGCAGCTCCTTGCCGGTGCCGGTTTCGCCTTCGATCAGCAGCGGCGCATCCAAAGGCGCCATGCGCCGCGCCTCGCGAACCACCGCAGCCATTACCCGCGAACTCTGGAAAATGCTGTCGAAGCCGCGCAGCTCTTGCTTGCGCACGTTGTAGATGCGCTCGCCGATGCGGTCGGCGCGGTGCAGCGTCAGCACCGCGCCCGCCAGGGCCTCGCTGTCATCGTGCTCGGACTGCAACGGGGCGATATCAGCCAGAAACACATCGCCCTTTACCTTGACCCGCAGGCCATTGATGCGCGACTGGTTGGCGCGCACCAGCTCCGGCAAGTCGAAGTCCTCGACGTAACGGGCCAGCGGCAAACCCGGCACCTCATCCACCCGCACCCCGAGCAACTGCGCCGCGCCACGATTGCCAGCCACGATGCTGCCCGCCATGTCCACGGACAATACCGGGAAGTCCAGTGCCCCCAGCAGCGCATTGAGCTCCATGTGGCGCCGCTCGCTGGGCATCAAGCCGACTCGCTTGACCCCGAACACCCCGGCAATCGACTCGAATTTGGGCCGTAACGCCTGGAACTGCAGGTTGATCAGGTTCGGGCAGTGCAGGTAGATGGCATTGCCATGGTCGCCGCCCACCTCGCCGCGCAGCACGTTGATGCCGTACTCCACCAACAGGTTAAGGATGTCGCGAAGGATGCCAATGCGGTTCTGGCAGTGCACTTTGATACGCATGAAAGCTCTCGAAGCGCAGGGGTTTTTAACCGCCGCGCATAAAAGTTGTAAAGATAAGCTGACAAAAATGGCCGTACGGCCCACGTGATGCCCCGAATCTTCCGACACTTGCCCGAAATTGTAAAATTATCGTTACAAAAAGAGGTCTATCCGAGTTTTCTCTCCGCCTGAGAGCTCTTTCCAACCCTCGCCTGTCGAGCTATTCCTGTTGCAAGTCTGCACATAACAAGAAAAGCCCTCACCAGGAGAGCCACATGAAACAGACGCACTACGTGGCCCGCGAGCCCGATGCGCAAGGTTTTATCGACTACCCAGACACCGAGCACCAGGTCTGGAACACGCTGATCACTCGCCAACTGAAAGTGATCGAGGGTCGGGCGTGCCAGGAATACCTCGACGGCATCGAGCAGCTCAAGCTGCCCCATGAGCGCATCCCGCAACTGGGCGAAGTGAACAAGGTGCTCGGCGCTACCACCGGCTGGCAAGTTGCGCGCGTGCCGGCGCTGATCCCGTTCCAGACCTTCTTCGAACTGCTGGCCAGCAAACGCTTCCCGGTGGCGACGTTCATCCGCACCCCGCAGGAGCTGGACTACCTGCAAGAGCCGGATATCTTCCATGAGATCTTCGGCCATTGCCCGCTGCTGACCAACCCTTGGTTTGCCGAATTCACCCACACGTACGGCAAGCTGGGCCTTGCGGCCAGCAAAGAGCAGCGGGTGTACCTGGCGCGGCTGTACTGGATGACCATCGAGTTCGGCCTGATGGAAACCGCCAAAGGCCGCAAGATCTATGGCGGCGGCATTCTTTCCTCGCCAAAAGAGACCGTCTACAGCCTTTCCAGCGAACCTGAGCACCAGGCATTCGACCCGATCGAGGCCATGCGCACGCCTTATCGCATCGACATCCTGCAGCCGGTCTATTTTGTTCTGCCCAGCATGAAACGGCTGTTCGACCTGGCCCATGAGGACATCATGGGGATGGTCCAGCAGGCCATGCAGCTGGGGCTGCACGCCCCCAAGTTTCCACCGAAAGTTGCGGCCTGAGCCGCCCTGTCGATTACAACTCAAAATCGGAAAACAGCCATGAATGCCTTGACTAAAGAACACTGCGAAGCCTGCCAAGCCGACGCACCGAAGGTCAGTGATGACGAACTCGCAACGCTGATCCGCGACATCCCGGACTGGAACATTGAAACCCGCGACGGGCACATGGAGCTTGAGCGGGTGTTCCTGTTCAAGAACTTCAAGCATGCGCTGGCCTTTACCAATGCAGTGGGCGAAATCGCCGAAGCCGAAGGGCATCACCCTGGGCTGCTGACTGAATGGGGCAAAGTCACCGTGACCTGGTGGAGCCACTCGATCAAAGGCCTGCACCGCAACGACTTCATCATGTGCGCTCGCACCGATGAAGTGGCCAAGACCGCAGAAGGTCGCAAGTAACAACGCGTCAGCGGCATCGCAGGCATCACGACTGCCTGCGGAGCCGGTGCCATCCATCGCGGGGCAAGCCCGCTCGGAGCTGGTGCCCGACCGCAACATTGCTGGCTGGTCCCAATCCTGTGGGAAACGATAGTTAGTTGTGGCGAGCGGGCTTGTCCCGCGTTGGGCTGCGCAGCAGCCCTGAAAA
>NZ_JABWRG010000133.1:0-12033 GCF_014268825.1 Pseudomonas sp. SWRI51
GCGATGTTGGCAGTGCTATCGCTATCGCGGGGCAAGCCCGCTCCCACGTTTCGATGTAAATCAGTCAGTTAGCGTTTTTTCTGTTGGGGCGGCCTTGTGCCGCGATGGGCTGCAAGGCAGCCCCAATTGCTATCAAGCGGTACGGAACCGGCCAACCAGCTTCTGCTGATGTTCCGCCAGGCGCGCAAGCTCCTGGCTGGTTACCGCCGTCTGCTGCGCACCGGCACTGACCTGAATTACCAGATCATTGATCTCGTTGACGTTGCGGTTGATGTCCTCGGACACCGCGCTTTGCTCCTCGGCTGCCGACGCGATCTGGATATTGCGGTCGCTGATGCGTGCCACCCCTTCGGTTATCGACGCCAGCAACTCGCCGGCACGGCCAATACGGCTGGCCCCGGACTGCGCCTTGCCCAGTGTTTCGAGCATCGAGCTGCTGGCGCGGTCGGAGCCTGCCTGCAGGTTGGTGATCATCTGCTGAATATTGCCGGTCGATTCCTGGGTGCGCTGTGCCAGCGTGCGGACTTCGGAGGCCACTACCGCAAAACCTCGGCCATGATCACCGGCACGGGCGGCTTCGATGGCCGCGTTCAGCGCCAGCAGGTTGGTCTGCTCGGCAATGCCGCGGATGACGTCGAGCACCGACGAAATGGCATCACTTTCATGCTTCAGGTCGTCGATAATCGCGGCTGTCTGCTCAGCCTGGGTCGACAGTTCGCGAATCAGCTCGATGGTGCCATCGACTTCGATGCGCCCCTGTGTCGTGCTGGCGTGGATCTGCTGCGACAGGCTTGCCGCATCGGTGGTGCTTTGCGCCACCTCGCGCACCGTGGCGCTCATTTCGTTGATGGCGGTGGCCACCAACTCCGTGCTCTGGCGCTGCTGCTCGACGCTGCGGCTGGTTTGCAGGGTCACTGCCGAGGACTCTTCAGCCGCGGTGGCCACCTGCGCTGTGGCGTTGCCGATTTCCTGGACGATCTCGGTCAGCTCGTTGGCCATGCGGTTGAGGTTCTCGGCGATCTGGCCGAATTCATCCTTGCTGCGGTAGCCGGTGCGGGCGGTCAGGTCGCGGCGCGCCAGCCCTTCGAGGGCAGCATTGATGTCTTTGACCGCCTTGCCGATGCTGCCGATGATCAGCCACGACAACAGCGCCACCATGGCCAGGGCCAGCAATGCGCCGCCCAGGGTCAGCCACAGCGCCTGGTTGGCTTCGCCACGGGCGTCAGCGGCCAGCCGGGCGACGCTCTGCGCCAGGGCCTGCTCGACATCGGTCATCTGGTCTATGCGTTGGGTTGCAGTCTCGAACCAAGCCTCAGGCTTGATGCCCAGCGCATCGCCCAATGGCAGCTCGAAGGCCAGGCGTTGCAGCTTGCCCACTTCGCTTGCGGCCGCGGTCTGCTGGCTTTGCTGGTATTGGCTGAGCACCGCTGCCGGGGCCTTGCGCAGGAAGCCTTCGGCGTAGGCGGTGAACTCGCCCAGGTTGCGGCTGAAGCGCGACAGCAGCGAAGCGTCGAAGTGGCCCTGGTTGAAGGCAAGGCCGAGCAGCACGCGCTCGCGGCCAGCGCGCTCTTTCAGTTCGATGAACTGGTTCAAGGCATTCAGGGCATGGACGACGCCGGTATTGTTGACGCGGTTTTCCAGCGAGTGGGTGTAGCCGACCAAGGTCTTGATGATCTCGGTGTAGCGGGCGCCCGATTCGCCGCTGTCGATGGCCAACTTGTCGACACCCTCGCGCAAGGCGGCCAGGGTATCGAGGGTGCTGCGGACCTTGCCGATGTCGGCATCGTTCTGCGTCGGCAGGCGGTGTACGGCATCGATGGCTGCGTCGCTTTCGCTGCGCATCTGGGTAAGGCGATTGCCCATGCTTGTGCCGCGGCTGCCGATGAACACGCCGCTTGCGCCACGCTCACGTTGCAGCAGGGTAATCAGTTGGCTCAACGCCTGCGCGTTGCTACTGGCGGCGACGGTGTTTTCCATATCGCGCAGCGTGCGATAGTTGTCGGAAATATAAACACCGGCCAGTGCCAGAAAACCAAGTAATGGGAAAAAAAGAATCAACAGTAATTTCAGGCGAAGCGGCGCATTGGTCAGCATCCTTCTGGCCTCTTAGATTAGTGGAAATACGGGAGGGACGGGCGTGCGCCGCAGCACTGATCGGGTGGTGGCTCACTGCTATTATTGTACGGTCATTCAATTAACAATCAAAAGCCGAAAGCGTGTGTTGTTACAAATATTAACGCCCCATAAGTATGCGTTTGAAGTGTGTATTGATCCAAGTCAGTGCAGAGTTAAATAATTAATAAATAAAACTTGCTAATCAGCGGGGCTGGCAGCGCTGATGCGGTGATGGTCAGGCTGCCCTCAAGCCATTAGGCTGGTACCTTTTCGACTGCCAGGGTGTGCACCATGACTGACCTGTCCGCTTTTCCGATTACCCGCAAATGGCCGGCGCAGCACCCGGAGCGCCTGCAGCTCTACTCGCTGCCGACCCCCAATGGGGTCAAGGTATCGATCATGCTCGAAGAGCTCGGCATGCCCTATGAGGCGCACCGGGTCAACTTCGACGATAACGAGCAGATGAGCCCCGAGTTCGTCTCGCTCAGCGCCAATAACAAGATCCCGGCGATCCTTGACCCAGCCGGCCCAGGTGGCCAGCCGTTGGCGCTGTTCGAGTCCGGCGCCATCCTGCAGTACCTGGCCGAGAAAAGCGGCCAACTGCTCAGCCAGGACCCAGCACAGCGCTACCAGACGCTGCAATGGTTGATGTTCCAGATGGGTGGCATCGGGCCAATGTTTGGCCAGGTGGGGTTCTTCCATTTCTTTGCCGGCAAAGACTATGAAGACAAACGCCCGCGCGATCGTTACGTCAATGAGGCCAAGCGCCTGCTCGGCGTACTTGATCGCCACCTGCAAGGCCGTGAATGGATGGTCGATGACTACAGCATCGCCGATATCGCCATCTTGCCGTGGGTGCGCAACCTGGTGGAGCGCTACAACGCCCGTGAGCTGGTGGGTTTCGATGAGTTCAAACAGGTGCAGCGGGTGCTGGCACGCTTCCTCGAACGCCCAGCCGTTCAGCGTGGGCTGGCCATCCCCGGCTGAGCTTGCTGAACGCGGTGCATGGCGGCGGCCGGCTCAGAGAACCTGGTTCAGCACCCAGTACAGGCACCCCGACAGCAGCATCGCCGCGGGCAGGGTCAGTACCCATGCCATCAGCAGGTTGACCAAGGTGCGCCGCTGCAGGCCCGAACCATTGGCAACCATGGTGCCGGCCACCCCCGAACTCAGCACGTGGGTGGTCGAGACCGGCAGGCCGAACATGTCTGCCGCACCGATGGTGCACATGGCAACGACCTCCGCCGAGGCCCCTTGTGCGTAGCTCAGGTGGGTCTTGCCGATCTTCTCGCCCACGGTCACCACGATGCGCCGCCAGCCGACCATGGTGCCAAGGCCCAGGGCGATGGCCACCGCCACCTTGACCCACAGCGGAATGTAACGGGTGGCGTCGTCGAGTTGGCGCTTGAACAGTTGCACGTGGCTGGCGGTGTCGGCATCGAAGGTCACCAGCGGGTTTTTCTCGAGCAGGCGAATCACTTCGCTGACCAGGTACATGTCGTTGCGCACGTTGGCCATGGCTTCGGCGGGAACCCGGTTGAGCGAGCCGTAACCTTTGACCTCTTCGCCAATCATGCCGCTCAGGGCGGCCAAGGCCGGCACCAGCTCCGGGCTGGCCTTGGGCTCGGTGATGAATGCGGTCAGCACCTGGCGTGGGTCGGCCGGCGGGGCTTGTGGCGCACTGCGCACCAGTGCCTGGCGGGTCACCTCGGCGACTGCCGAGAACTGCAGGGCCTGTTCGGCGGGCATGGTCTTGTTCAGTGCGTATGCCATCGGTAGCGTGCCAACCAGAATCAGCATGATCAGCCCCATGCCTTTTTGCCCGTCATTGGAGCCGTGGGCAAACGACACGCCGGTGCAGGTGATGATCAGCAGGCCGCGGATCCACCACGGCGGCGGGGTTTGCCCTTTGGGCGCCTCGTACAGCTCGCGGCGTTTGACCAGTGCCTTCACTGCCACCAGCAACAGCGCGGCGCAGGCAAAACCGATCAATGGCGAGAACAGCAGGGCATAGCCGACTTTGCTCGCCTGGCCCCAGTCGACACCGCTGGTGCCGTCGCGCCCGTGCATCAGGGCGTTGGCGACGCCCACACCAATGATCGAGCCAATCAGCGTATGCGAGGACGAGGCGGGCAGCCCCAGCCACCAGGTGCCGAGGTTCCAGATAATCGCCGCCAGCAGTAGCGCGAAGACCATGGCAAAGCCTGCGCTGGAGCCGACCTGCAGAATCAGCTCCACCGGTAGCAGCGCGATGATGCCAAAGGCCACTGCGCCACTTGAAAGCAGCACCCCAAGGAAGTTGCACAGCCCCGACCAGACCACCGCCACCGAGGCCGGCAAAGAGTGGGTGTAGATCACGGTAGCCACGGCGTTTGCGGTGTCGTGGAAGCCATTGACGAACTCGAAACCGAGCGCGATCAGCAGTGCCAGGCCTAACAGCAAAAAGGGTGTAACCGTGGTCACGACGGTGCCGCTGGCGCTGACATCCTGCTTGAGGCTGTAGAAGGTGTAGGCCAAGCCTGCCAGCAGCAGGCCGATAAACAAGGTCAAGGTGGCGCGGCCGGGGCGCTGCGACAGTTGCGGGCGTGGGGCGAGGGCGGTCAGGGCGTCCTGGCTGACCATCGAGGGGGTTGTCATGGTGACTCCGGAAGCGTCGACGCGAAGGGGGAGGTTTCCCATCCTAGAAACAATCCATGACCGGGGCGTGACCTCGATCAAAGGAGCTTCTATTCTGCAGCCACTACTCAACCCAGCGAGTTGCCATGCCCCTTGAACTGACGGCTGCTGGTGATGCCCACTGTGCGTTCGCCCGTGACCTGACCCGGCGCGCGATGCTGCCGTACTACCAGCAGTTCGGCCTGCTGTGGGTGGAGGAGGCGTTCGACCAAGCCTGGAGCTGGCGTGAGCAATGGCTGATTCAGGACCAAGACGAGGTGCTGGGCTATTGCAGCCTGAGCCAGGACCGCCAAGCACTGTTCATCCGCGAGCTGCACCTGCTGCCCGAGCATCGAGGCCGGGGCGTGGGTAGCTGGGTGCTGGAGCAGTTGGCCGAGTGGGCGCAGCAGCGGCGCTTGCCACTGCTGCGGTTGATGGTGTTTCGCAGCAACCCGGCCCGGCAGCTTTATTTACGCCGGGGGTTCGCCGAAATGGGCGAGGACGACTGTTTTGTGCGCATGCAGCGCCAACTGCCGTGATGCACGCGTCGGAGAACGGCTTGAGCCGCTTGCAGTCATTGGATCCAATAGGCATAGTGCCAGCTGAGTGCGAGAGCATTCGCTCGGGTGCGGGATGCACCCGGTTTTCAGCCATCAAGGAGGCACGACATGACAGCATTTGGCCCACGTCTGAGGGAAGAGCGCGAGCGTCTGGGTATGACCCAGCGCGTATTCGGTGACGTAGGGGGGGTGGAGCCCAACGCTCAAGGCAAGTACGAGAGCGGCGAGCGCACCCCGCGCATGGACTACCTGGCGGCGGTTGCGGCTCGCGGTGTCGATGCGTTGTATGTGCTGACCGGCAAACATACCCCCGCGCCGCTCGATAGCCTGAGTGCTGACGAAGACCAGATGATCGGTGCGTTTCGCCGGCTGCCAGCTGCTGATCAGGCTGCCGTGTGGCATTTGCTCAATCGTCTGGCCGGGGAGGCCGCTGCGGACGCGCCCCTGGGTATTCGTCAGCCCGAGCGGCAGATGCGCTTTCGCAACGAATTGTGCCAATAGGCCACGGGGCAACTTTTACCTGCGCGGCTTGTTGAAATAACTGCTAACACCTTCAGGACCCTAGGTCGCCATTGAAAATTTTTGTTAAGGTGGCGGGATCCAATCGCCCCCACTGACGAGGTGTCTGCTTGATAAGGGTCCTGGTGGTCGACGATCACGATCTGGTGCGTACTGGAATTACGCGCATGCTGGCCGATATCGACGGTCTGCAGGTGGTAGGTGAGGCTGACTCCGGTGAGTCCTCCCTCAAGCTTGCCCGCGAGCTGAAGCCGGACGTGGTTCTGATGGACGTGAAAATGCCAGGGATTGGTGGTCTGGAAGCAACCCGCAAGTTGCTGCGCAGTCACCCCGATATCAAAGTGGTGGCGGTGACCGTGTGTGAGGAAGACCCGTTTCCGACCCGTTTGCTGCAGGCCGGTGCCGCGGGCTACCTGACCAAAGGTGCCGGGCTCGATGAAATGGTCCAGGCCATTCGCCTGGCCTTTGCCGGGCAACGCTACATCAGCCCGCAGATCGCCCAGCAGTTGGCGCTCAAATCGTTCCAACCACAGGGTTCGCCGTTCGACTCGCTGTCGGAGCGCGAAATCCAGATCGCGCTGATGATCGTCGGCTGCCAGAAAGTGCAGATCATCTCGGACAAGTTGTGCCTGTCCCCCAAGACCGTCAATACTTACCGTTATCGAATTTTCGAAAAACTCTCGGTCACCAGCGATGTCGAACTGACGCTGCTGGCAGTCCGCCACGGTATGGTTGACGCAAGTCTTTAAGCACCCCAATGTCTCAGACCTTTGATTCAAGCGCATTCCTGGCGACCTGCAGTGGTCGCCCGGGCGTCTATCGGATGTTCGACGCCGAAGCCCGGTTGCTTTATGTGGGCAAGGCCAAGAACCTCAAGAAGCGCCTGGCCAGCTACTTCCGCAAAACCGGCCTGGCGCCCAAGACCGCTGCGCTGGTAGGCCGCATTGCGCAGGTCGAAACCACCATTACCGGTAACGAGACCGAAGCGTTGCTGCTTGAGCAGACGCTGATCAAGGAATGGCGGCCGCCGTACAACATCCTGTTGCGCGACGATAAGTCCTACCCGTACGTATTCCTGTCTGACGGCCAGTTCCCACGCCTTGGCATCCACCGCGGCGCCAAGAAGGCCAAAGGCCGCTATTTCGGTCCGTACCCCAGTGCTGGCGCCATCCGTGAAAGCCTGAGCCTGCTGCAAAAAGCCTTTTCGGTGCGCCAGTGCGAGGACAGCTACTACGCCAACCGCACCCGCCCGTGTCTGCAATACCAGATCAAACGCTGCAAAGGCCCTTGCGTGGGGTTGGTGGAGCCGGCCGATTACGCCGAGGACGTTCGCCATTCGGTGATGTTTCTTGAGGGGCGCAGCCAGCAACTGGGCAATGAGCTCAACGCCGAGATGGAAGCGGCCGCCATGGCCTTGAATTTCGAGAAGGCCGCCGAATTGCGTGACCAGGTGGCGTTGTTGCGCCGCGTGCAGGACCAGCAGTACATGGAAGGCGGCTCGGGCGATGTCGACGTAGTGGCCGCGTTCACCAACCCCGGCGGCGCTTGCGTGCACCTGATCAGCGTGCGGGGCGGCCGGGTGTTGGGCAGCAAGAACTTCTTTCCGCAAGTTGGCATCGAGGAGGAGGTGGCCGAGGTCATGTCGGCCTTCCTGTCGCAGTACTACCTGGGCAACGCCGAGCGCGAGCTGCCAGGCGAGCTGATCGTCAACGTGGTGCATGAAGACTTCGCTGTTATCACCGAGGCCGTGCAGACCTTGCGCGGGCTCGATCTGACCATCAGCCATCGGGTGCGCGGCACCCGTGCGCGCTGGCAGCAATTGGCGGTCACCAACGCCGAGCAAGCGCTCAATGCCCGCCTGGCCAACCGCCAGCACATGGCCGCGCGCTTCGAAGCCCTGGCCCAGGTACTGGAGCTCGACGAAGTGCCACAGCGCCTGGAGTGCTACGACATCAGCCATTCCAGCGGTGAAGCTACCGTGGCTTCTTGCGTGGTGTTCGGCCCTGAGGGTGCGCTGAAGTCCGATTACCGGCGCTTCAACATCGAGGGCGTGACTGCCGGTGACGACTACGCCGCCATGCACCAGGCCCTGCTGCGCCGCTACGGCCGTATCAAGGACGGTGAAGGCAAGCTGCCAGATGTGCTGCTGGTGGATGGCGGCAAGGGCCAGTTGAACATGGCGCGTGAGGTCATGCAGGAACTGGGCTTTACCGACCTCACCCTGCTTGGCGTGGCCAAGGGCGTGACGCGCAAGGCCGGTTTCGAAACCCTGTACCTCAATGATGTCGCCCACGAGTTCACGCTCAAGGGCGACAACCCGGCGCTGCACCTGATCCAGCAGATCCGCGACGAAGCCCACCGCTTTGCCATTACCGGCCACCGCGCCCGCCGCGGGAAAGCCCGCAACACGTCGAGCCTTGAGGGTGTCGCGGGGGTAGGGCCGAAGCGCCGGCGCGAGTTGCTGAAACATTTCGGCGGGCTGCAAGAGCTCAACCGCGCCAGTATCGAAGAGATCGCCAAGGCACCCGGTATCAGTAAAAAGCTTGCCGAGTCGATTTATGCCAGCCTGCATAGCGAGTAGAATGCCGGGTTCAACTCGCAGCCAGTCGTACCGATGAATATTCCAAACCTGCTCACCGTTCTACGCGTCCTGCTCATCCCGATCTTCATCCTGCTGTTCTATGTGCCCTATCACTGGAGCTACATGGCCGCCAGCACGGTGTTCGCGATCGCCGCCGCCACCGACTGGCTTGATGGCTACCTGGCCCGTCGGCTGCAGCAGAGCACCCCCTTCGGCGCCTTCCTCGACCCCGTGGCCGACAAGCTGATGGTGGCCGTGGCCTTGGTACTGCTGGTGCAGGTGCACGCGAACTTCTGGCTGACGCTGCCTGCAGCGGTCATCATTGGCCGCGAGATCGTGGTATCGGCGTTGCGTGAATGGATGGCAGAGCTGGGGGCGAGGGCGCATGTGGCGGTTTCGAGCCTGGGCAAATGGAAAACTGCCGCGCAGATGCTCGCCTTGGTAATCCTGCTGGCCAACCCGCCGCTGCTGACTTTCTGGGTTGTGCTGGGTTATGGGCTGCTGCTGGTCGCTGCCGGGCTGACGCTGTGGTCGATGGCGCATTACCTGCTGGCAGCCTGGCCACATCTGCGCGAAGGCTCTGAACAGAAATAAAACTTTTTTGAATCAAGGGGTTGACGCCGTTCGGCAAATCGCTAGAATGGCGCCTATAACGACGCGGGAATAGCTCAGTTGGTAGAGCACGACCTTGCCAAGGTCGGGGTCGCGAGTTCGAGTCTCGTTTCCCGCTCCAAAATTCGATTCCCAGTGCGTCGCTGGGAATCAAAAAGAAAGAGGCCGAAAGGCCTCTTTTTTTGTGCCTGCGTTTTTATCGGCGTTCAACCCCGTGCCAAGTTCTGGCAGCATTTACTTGATGTGCGCCTGCTCGCGTAACATGGCCAAGCGTGCCTCACCCTCTTCTTTCTCCCTCGACGGCAAGTATGTCGTGGCCATCACCGTCTTCAACAAAGAGGGGACGGCCGAAAGTACCGCTACAGATGCCCTCAACACGTTGCCGTATTGGCCTGTGGATCGCCCGGATGCTGCGCGTATCGTGATGGCTTCGACGCGGGGGCAGGTGAGCAGCTCCCGAGGCCTGCGTCAGTTGCTGAGCCAGGCCGTGGGCGCGCCGTATTATCAGATCGAAGCATTATCGACTGCGCCGGGTGATCGGTTGTTGGTCGGCGTGCGTAAGTATGGGCACAGCAGCAAAGCGGCAGATTTTTCCTTCTTGTTGTTGTCGATCCCGTTTTCGATCAGCGAGCAAGGGGCGACACTTGGGGATGCCTTTGAAGTCGTCTGGAAACTGACCCCTGACCAACTCGCCACAACGCTCGGGTCGAATGCCCGGCGCCCGGAACTAGGGCTTTCCGGCATTGAGTTCGATCGTCACAACCGTGATCGTTCCTATGCGGTAACCAGTTTTGAAACCGATGACGGGATTGGCGGCTATTTGTGGGTGTTGCCGTTTGACGGAAGAACAATCGGCGAGCCCCAGCCGGTCAAGCTCAAGAATGGTCTCGCGCTGACGTTCATTCATGAGCCAGAGGGCGTAGAAGCGTTAGACGAAAACCATGTGCTGGTTGTGCATGATGACGATTGAGTCAGGGTAAGAGAGCCTGAAAACGGCACCGTGCGTGAAGAGCATGAGTTTGCGTACAGTGTGATCGGGTTTGCTGCGCAGTAGGCCTGGCGGCGCGAAAGCCGTGCCGGAGCGAAAGAGCATCAAGGGTAAATGTACTTGATTACATACAGGCTCAGCGCCCTCAACGCGTCAGCTGGGTACCCGCCACGCTATCCTGGGCCAGCCCCAGTGTTTTGCAGCAGAGCTTGACCATTTGCTGACGCGCTTCACTATCGGTCATGCCTGCGTGCACGTTACGTGGCCGCTAGCGATAGCGGCCACCGTCATGTCAAACAGGCTGTTTGGGCGCAAAACGCAAGATGGCGCAGGCGATCACCGCAGATAACAACGAACCCAGCAAGATTCCGATTTTTGCCGCCTCGACCTTCTCAGGCTGGCCGGGGAATGCCAGTTCGCCGATGAACAGGCTCATGGTGAAACCAATCCCGCACAGCATCGCCACCCCATATATCTGCAGCCAACTGGCGCCTTGGGGCTTGCTGGCAAGGCCGGTCTTGACCGCCAGCAGTACGCCGCCGAACACGCCCAGTTGCTTGCCAAGCAGCAGGCCCAGGGCAATCGCTAGCGGCAGCGGCGCAAAGATGTCGCTCAAGCCCAGGCTGCCGAACGAAACGCCGGCATTGGCAAAGCCAAAGGCCGGTACGATCAGCCACGTCACCCAAGGCGCCAGGCCATGTTCCAGGCGCAGCAGTGGGCTGGCGGCAGCAGGCTTGCCGGCACCTGCGCTGTAGGGAATAAGCAAGGCACCAACCACGCCTGCGATGGTGGCGTGCACCCCCGACAACAAGGTGACGTACCACAATGCCACAACGCCCAGCAGATAGGGCCATAGCACAACGACGCGCAGGCGGTTGCAGGCCAGCAGCGCAGCAACGATGCCAGCGGCGGCAGCCAATGCCACAAGGTTGATCGAGGAGGTGTAGAACACCGCAATGATTGCCACCGCGCCCATATCGTCGATGATCGCCACCGATACCAGCATCACCTTCAAAGACAGCGGGGCATGGCGGCCAAGCAGCGCCAAGGCACCGACGGCAAAGGCGATATCGGTCGCTGCCGGAATGGCCCAGCCAGCGGCGAGGCCGGGTGTACCGTTGGACAGCGCCAGGTAGATAAGGGCCGGGGCGGCCATGCCCATCAGCGCCGGCAAGGCGGGCAGGCGGCGTTGCTCCCAGCTGGCCAGACGGCCGTCGACCAGTTCGCGCTTGATCTCAAGGCCCACCAGCAGGAAGAAGATAGCCATCAGACCATCGTTGATCCACATGTGTACGGTCATCGGCCCGAGCTTGTCGGTCAGGGTGGGACCGACGGCGAAGTGCAGCAGGTGGCGATAGCCATCAGCCCAGGGGCTGTTGGCGATGATGATGGCCAGGGTGGCGGTGATCATCAGCAATACGCCGCCAGTGGCTTCGCTGGCCAGCACGCGTTGCAGCAGCGAGCGCTGGGTCTGATTGGCAAGGGGGGCATTCATGCACGGGTCCTCGGTCATTGCGTCGCCCTCGCACGGGCTGGGCGGCGAACAGCGGGCACGGCAAAGCGCGGGCTCCGATGATGGCGGGCCAGGGTGGCGATGGACGAAAGTATGGCTGGGTAAAACGGCGCGACAACCCACGATGCAAAAGCACGGGACGGGAGCGGCCAGGGGGAATGGTGGCATGCGTGCAACATGGACGAATCTCTACGGAAAACAAATGAATGTTCTCCGTATTCGGGAATGCTCCCGGGCGCACGCAGCACACGCCAGGCGCGGATTCTAACCACCCTGGCGCGGCGCTGCACGGCATATTTGCATCGAGATATTGCCGGAGGAGGGCTGCCAGTTGATTGCAGGTTGAGCGCACGTGGGGCATGCCAAGGTTTTGTAAAACCCTGTCCTGGCCTCATCGCAACATTGCTGATTGGACCCAATCCTGTGGGAAATGATAGAGAGTTGTGGCGAGCGGGCTTGTCCCGCGTTGGGCTGCGCAGCAGCCCTGAAA
>NZ_JABWRG010000134.1:0-11936 GCF_014268825.1 Pseudomonas sp. SWRI51
GACACAAGGCCGCTCCTACACTGACCGCGTAAAACGGCACCGATATAGCGACAAGCCACATTCTGTGGGAGCTGGCGCCAGCCTGCGATGAGGCCGGTGCAGGGTCGTACAAAACCACGGAATCCCCCACTTCTGATGTAAATCAGCAGGCTGTGCGCCCACCGCGCAGCGAACCCTGCACAAACATCACCAGCGCCAGCGCCGGCAGCCCAGCCCCCAGCATCGCCACACCGCTCCAGCCAAACTGGCTGTACACCGCACTGGCCATCGCCGAGCCCAGCGCACCACCGAGGAAGATGCTGGTCATGTACAGCGCATTAAGCCGCCCACGGCTGGCAGGGTCCAGGGCATAGACCTCACGCTGCCCGATCACCATGTTCATCTGCACGGCAAAATCCAGCAGCACCCCGGTCAGGGCCAGCCCGATCACTCCAGCCCCCGGCGCGCTCAGCCCCAGCAGAAGGGCCAAAGGGGCCAGGGCCATCGCCAGCAACGAACCGCGCCGCGCGTGGCCGGCATCGGCAAGGCGCCCTGCCAGCGGCGCTGCCACCGCGCCCACCGCCCCCACCAAGGCAAACAGCGCAATTTGGCTTTGCGACAGCCCATGCTCACCGGCAAGCGCCAGCGGCACGGCGGTCCAGTACAGGCTGAAGGCTGCGAACATCAACGCTTGGTACAGCGAACGCTGGCGCAACACCGGGTAACGGCGCAGCAGCACCAGCAAGGACGCCATCAGCCCGGCATAGCTGGCTTTGTGTTCAGGCACACGGCGCGGCAGGGTCAGAGCCAGCAACACGATGATCGCCAACATCACACCCGCAGCCCCGACAAACACCGCGCGCCAGCCAAAATGGTCCGCCACCAGGCTCGACAGCGGCCGCGCCAGCAAGATGCCCAGCAGCAACCCACCCATGATATTGCCCACCACCCGGCCACGTTGCTGCTCAGGCGCCAGGTGCGCCGCCAGCGGGATCAGCATTTGCACCGCTACCGAACTGAAGCCGATCAGCAACGCATAGCCGAGAAACAGTTGCCCCTGCCCATGACCGCTGGTGCCGGCCAGTAGCAAGCTGACGGTCGCCAGCACCGCCGTGGCGATCATTAACCGACGGTTCTCCACCAGGTCTGCCAGCGGCACCAGCAGCAGCAAGCCCAGCGCATAGCCAAGCTGGGTGAGCGAGACGATCCAACTGGCGTGCTCGGGGCTCAGCCCCAGGTCAGGTGCGATCAGCCCGACTATCGGCTGGGCGTAGTAGATATTGGCGACGATGGCGCCGCAACAGAACGCCAGCAGCGTCACCAGGGCGCGGCTCAGGCCCTGGGCCGACGGCTGCGCGGCAGCGGTTGAAGAATTCATCACAGTTAGCCTCGGTGGACGGGGAAAGTGCTGCCATGGTCGCGCAAGCGGGCGTTGCGCAGAATCCACCCATAGCGCAACAGGCCGTTGCGCTGTACGCAACGCTCAGCGCTTCAGCAGCGCCTCGCAGAACTTCACAAACGCCATTACCCGCCGCGAGCCCCGGTGGTTGGGCAGGTACAACGCATTGATCGTGGCACTGGCGGCCCCCGGGCTGACTTCCCAATCGCTGAACAGCCGCTGCAAGCGCCCTGCCGCAACGTCTTCGCGTACCAGCCAGTCGGCCAGCAAGGCCACGCCGGTGCCGGCGATGGCCGCTTCGCGCAGCAGGTCGGCATTGGCACTGCGCAACGGGCCGCTGACATCCAGCTCCACGTCCTGGCCATCACCGCGCAAGCGCCAAGGCCGGGCCGACTGCCCGTAACGAAAGCGCAGGCAGGCGCAATCTGCCAGTTGCCTGGGGTGCTCAAGCGCTGGGAGTTGCGCAAGGTAGCCAGGGCTTGCCACCAGCCAGCGCTCGAAGCGCCCGAGCGGCCGGCATACCAGCTCATCGCTGGGTGCCGGCTCGCCCAGGCGGATGGTCAAGTCATAGCGGCCATCGAGCAGGTCGTCGAAGCGGTCGCTGAGGTCGATGTCCAGTTCAAGGCCGGGGTGCTGCGCCAGAAACCCGCCCAGGTGCGGCGCAATGACTCGCCGGCCGAACTCGACCGGCAAGCACAGCCGCAACACCCCGACAGGCTCTTCGCCACGGTCGCCGACCCGCGCGTCGGCTTCGGCCAGGGCCTCGAGAATGTCCCGCGCACGCTGGTAATAACTGGCGCCCGCCTCGGTCAGGCTGACCTGGCGCGTCGAGCGGTTGAGCAAGGTCGCGCCCAACTGCGCCTCCAGCGCATCGACCAGGCGCGTCACCGACGAGGTCGCAACACCCTGCCGGCGCGCAGCCGCCGAAAAGCCTTGGGCTTCGACCGTGGCCATGAACGCCTTGATCGCGAGCAGCTTGTCCATGTGAACGTCCGTGGGGGCAAAGCCCGAAACCTTCCTACAAACCAGGCCGGGAATCAACTGCACAGGCCAAGGCCGGTTTAACGCAGCGGGCCTGGACCAAGGTCGCAAGCCCGCAATTTTTCGTTCGATAAACGAACAGTGCTTTTCGTACCGCTAGCCAAGCAGATCTACACTTTTAGCAACGTAATCAGTAGTTCCGCCCTGCGACAATCAGTCCCGAAGTAAAATGTACCAACTTGTTAATTAGCTTGCTAAGCGTTTAAACTCCGGCGCATTCCACCTGCGAGATCCTTGGCATGAAAGACAACCCGCGCGCCTCTGGCGCCTGCACAATCATCCTGGTCGGCCTGGGCGTTATCGTCGCCCTGCTCGGCCTGCTCCTGGCCGCTGGCGGTATCAAGCTGGCAGGCCTTGGCGGCTCTTGGTACTTCCTGGTCGGCGGCTTGGCCATGGCCATTTCCGGCATTCTCATTGCGCGGCGCAAAAAAGCCGGTGCGTGGCTGTATGCAGCTTTTTTGCTCGGCACGATGATCTGGGCCCTGGCCGACGTAGGCCTGGTGTTCTGGCCGCTGTTCTCGCGCCTGTTCATGTTTGCCGCCATCGGCATGGTCGTGGCGTTGGTCTACCCGCAGCTTGCCGGCAACCGCGGCCGTAGCGCCTATGGCGTTGCCGCTGTACTGGCCGTGGCGCTGGTGGTTGCCGTGGGCAACATGTTCGTCGCCCACCCAAGCGTCGCCCCCACCGGTAAAGGCCCCGGGCTGACCCCGGTCGAGGCCGGCAAGGAACAGAAGGACTGGGCACACTACGGCAACACCGAGGGCGGTAGCCGCTTCGCGGCGCTGGACCAGATCAACCGTGGCAACGTCGACAAGCTCAAGGTGGCCTGGACCTACCATACCGGTGACGTGGCGATCAGCGACGGCAACGGCGCCGAGGACCAGCTGACCCCACTGCAGGTGGGCGACAAGGTGTTCATCTGCACCCCGCACAACAACCTCATCGCCCTCGATGCCGACACCGGCAAAGAGCTGTGGAAGAACCCGATCAACGCCCAGTCCAAGGTCTGGCAGCGTTGCCGCGGCATGGCCTACTTCGACGCTACCGCGCCGCTGGCCCAGCCCACTCAACCGAACAGCTCGCCGGTCACCGGCGCAGCGGTTGCCGCTGGCGCCAACTGCCAGCGCCGCCTGCTGACCAACACCATCGACGGCCGCCTGATTGCCGTGGACGCCGATACCGGCGCGTTCTGCCAGGGCTTCGGCGACAATGGCCAGGTCAACCTGATGGCCGGGCTGGGTAACGTGCCCGATTCCTACTACCAGCTGTCGTCCGCCCCGCTGATCGCCGGCACCACCGTGGTGGTTGGCGGGCGTGTGGCCGACAACGTCCAGACCGACATGCCAGGCGGTGTGATCCGTGGCTTCGACGTGATCACAGGGCAAATGCGCTGGGCATTCGACCCAGGCAACCCAGAGCAGCGCAGCGCGCCTGAGGGCGACAGCACCTACGTGCGCAGCACCCCGAACAGTTGGGCGCCGATGTCCTACGACCCGGCGATGAACACCGTGTTCCTGCCGATGGGCTCCTCGTCCACCGACATTTATGGTGTCGAGCGCAACCAGCTGGACCACACCTATGGCGCCTCGGTGCTGGCGCTGGACGCCACCACCGGCAACCAGAAGTGGGTCTACCAGACCGTGCACAACGACCTCTGGGACTTCGACCTGCCGATGCAGCCCAGCCTGATCGACTTCACCAAGGATGACGGCCAGACCGTCCCTGCGGTGGTCATCGGCACCAAGGCCGGGCAGATCTACGTGCTCGACCGCGCCACTGGCAAGCCGCTGACCCAGGTCGACGAAGTGCCGGTAAAGCCAAGCAACATCCCCAACGAGCCGTACTCGCCAACCCAGCCGAAATCGGTCGGCATGCCGCAGATCGGCGCGCAGACCCTGACCGAGTCGGACATGTGGGGCGCCACCCCGTATGACCAGTTGCTGTGCCGTATCGACTTCAAGAAGATGCGCTACGACGGCCTGTACACTGCGCCCGGCACCGACCTGTCGCTGAGCTTCCCAGGCTCGCTGGGCGGCATGAACTGGGGCAGCCTGTCCACCGACCCGGTGCATGGCTTCATCTTCGTCAACGACATGCGCCTGGGCCTGTGGATCCAGATGATCCCGTCGCAGAACAAAGGCAGTGCTGCCGGCGGTGGTGAAGCGCTGAACACCGGTATGGGCGCCGTACCGCTAAAAGGCACGCCATACGCGGTGAACAAGAACCGCTTCCTGTCGGTGGCCGGCATCCCGTGCCAGGCGCCGCCATTCGGCACCCTTACCGCCATTGACATGAAGACCCGCCAGATCGCCTGGCAGGTCCCGGTCGGCACCGTCGAGGACACCGGGCCCCTGGGCATCCGCATGCACCTGCCGATCAAGATCGGCCTGCCAACCCTGGGCGGCACGCTGTCGACCCAAGGCGGCCTGGTGTTCATCGCCGGCACCCAGGACTTCTACCTGCGCGCCTACGACAGCAGCAACGGCAGCGAAATCTGGAAGGCCCGCCTGCCAGTTGGCAGCCAAGGCGGCCCGATGACCTATGTTTCGCCGAAAACCGGCAAGCAATACGTGGTGATCACCGCCGGTGGCGCGCGCCAGTCGACTGACCGTGGCGACTACGTGATTTCTTACGCCCTGCCGTAAGCGACGACGCCATCGCGGGGCAGGCCCGTTCCCACAGGATGTGCCCTGCCTTTGCAATGGCGCGGTGCTTGTGGGGGCTGGCTTGCACGCGAAGAGGCCCTGAACGATTCGACGAGACTTAGCAATGCCATCCGCAATTCGCCTTACCCCCACTGCCCTGCTGCTGGCCCTGGCCAGCACTGGCGCCTTCGCCGACACCGACCTGCTGACCCGCGACACCCTTACCGGTGACTGGGGCGGCTTGCGCCATCAGCTCGAAGAAGATGGCGTCAAAGTTACCGGCGACTACAGCGGCGAAACCGCCTACAACGCTCACGGCGGCCTGCACCGCTCGGCGCGCTATTCGCAGAACATCAAGCTGGGCGTGCAGTTCGACCTGTCCAAACTGTACGGCCTGGACAACGCCGGCAAGGTCCAGCTGACCATCAACGACCGCCGCGGCAACAGCGCCTCCGAAGAACTGGTGGGCAACCGCCTGCCGATCCAGGAAAACTACGGTGGCCTGTACACCCGCCTGACCGAACTGAGCTACGAACGCACCCTGTTCACCCCGGCACTCAACGTCAAGCTCGGCTACATGGCCATGGGCAACGACCTGGGCGGCCTGGACAGCGGCATCCTGTGCAACTTCATGAACGCCGGGTTCTGCGGCCACCCACTGAACATGTCCGGTGGCAGCGGCTGGACCAATTACCCTAACGCCCACCTCGGCGGGCGGGTCAAATACGACTTTTCGCCGGCCTGGCAACTGCGCGTAGCGGCGTTCAATGTCGACCCGCAAAGCAACGGCAATTCGAGCCGTGCCTGGCACCTTGGCCCCAAGCACACCACCGGCACCGTGGTGCCGGTGGAGCTGGTGTACAAGCGCCTGGCGGAGCTTGCGGGTGAGTACAAGCTGGGCTATTACTACGACAGCTCCAACGTCAAACGCATCGGCAGCAGCAAAGAAGTGGCTGGTCGGGGCGGCCATTACCTGTTGATCGACCAGGCGGTGTGGAACGACCCGGCCATGCCGGGGCGCAGCCTGCATGCCTTTGGCCAGTATTCGGCCTCCAGCGAAGCGGCCTCGCCGTTCACCAAGTGGTATGGCACAGGCGTTGTGCTGTACAAGCCGTTCGCCAACCGCCCCCGCGACACCGTGGCCCTGGGCTATGGCCGCGCCGTGCAGAACCCGCGCAGTCGCGACGTGCTGCAAGAGGCGGCGTTCGATGCAGGGCAACCGTTCCCCAACATCGATGGCGCCGAGCAACTGATCGAGCTGAGCTACGGCTACCAGGCAACGCCTTGGCTGAACCTGCGCCCGGACGTGCAGTACATCGTCGAGCCGGGGGCGTTTTCCGGCAAGGACATCGACAATGCGCTGGTGCTCGGGCTGCAGGTCAAGGCCAGTTTCTAAGCCAGCACCACTGTCTTTTCGGGCCGCTTTGCGGCCCATCGCGGCGCAAGGCCGCTCCTACAGGCATGCGCCAACCTGCTTTGCGCGCCGCGAAGCAGCCCCGAGCTACTCAATAACTAAAGTCATGCCCCAACTGCCCTTGCATCCACTCCAGAAACCGCCGCACCCGCGGCAACTCTGCATGCCCGCGCGGGAACACCAGATGGTGGGCACTGACCGGGCTGGCTCGCTCGGCACCGAACACCGGCTGCAGCTGCCGGCGCTCGATATAGTCCTGGGCCAGCAACGAGCTTTCCAGCGCCAGCCCATAGCCGTGGCTGGCCGCCTCAAGGCTCATGTACGAACGGTCGAAGCTCAGCGCATACGGCGCCTGCGGTAACGACACGCCCTGCTGGGCAAACCACTGCGGCCACTGCACCAGCGCCGCTTCCGAAAGAATCAGGTTATGCCCGAGCAGGTCAGCCGGTTGCGCGATCGGCTGGCGCGCCAGCAGCGCCGGTGATGCCAGCACCGTCGCCTGCTCATGGCGAATGGTACGCACCTCAAGGCTCGGCCAGTTGGGGTAGCCGTGGCGGATATCGAGGTCAATCTGGTTACGCCCAAAATGCAACGACTCGTACGAACACGACAGGTTGATCTGGATATCCGGGTGGCTCAGGCGAAACCGCTCAAGACGCGGCAGCAGCCACAGCAAGCCGAAGCTTGGCGCCGAGTGCAGACGCAGGCAATCGAACCCCACGGCGCTGCCGGCGCGCTCGGTGGCACTGGCCAGGTTTTGCAGCAAGCCGCTGACCTCACGCAGGTATTGCTCGCCAGCCGGGGTCAATTGCACGCCCTTGGCGCTGCGTAAAAACAGCGGGCGGCCGATCAGCGCCTCCAGGTTGGCGATCTGATGGCTGACGGCTGACGGGGTCAGGTTCAGTTGTTCGGCAGCGCGTGCGACGTTGCCAAACCGCGCCGCTTGCTCGAAGGCCTGAATCGCTTTCAGCGGTGGCAGCTGCAAGGGTTTGTTGCCAGGGTGGTGATTCATCGGTCTACCTGCGGGTTCCGTGGCCTTAAGCGTGGCGCGTTACTGTGCCGTGATCGCACGCAACTGCCCAGTACTGAATTTTTTTCAGCATAGGCTGAAGCCCACGTCGTTGCCCGCCCCTCTCGCCCAGACCAAGCTGTGGCCAACGGTTCTGCCTGGACCGCCCATAAAAACAATCACCCGGAGCACTCCCATGCTACTCGAAGGCAAGATTGCAATCGTTACCGGCGCAGCGTCTGCCCGCGGCATTGGCCGCGCCACTGCCCAGACGTTCGCCGCCCACGGCGCCAAAGTGGTTATCCTCGACCTTGACCTCAACGCCGCCCGCAGCGCCGCCGCCGAACTTGGCGAAGGCCACCTGGGCCTGGCCGCCAACGTCGCCGACCAGGCCCAGGTCCGCGATGCCGTAGCTCAGGTACTGGCGCAGTTCGGCCGCATCGATGTGCTGGTCAACAACGCCGGCATCACCCAGCCGGTGAAAACCCTGGACATCACCAACGCAGACTTCGACCGCATCGTCGACGTCAACCTGCGCGGCACCCTGCTGATGTCCCAGGCGGTGATCCCGACCATGCGCAGCCAACGCAGCGGCAGCATCATCTGCATGTCGTCGGTTTCGGCGCAGCGCGGCGGCGGCATCTTCGGCGGCCCGCACTACAGCGCAGCCAAGGCCGGCGTACTGGGCCTGGGCAAGGCCATGGCACGCGAGCTTGGCCCGGACAATGTGCGGGTCAACGCCATTACCCCAGGCCTGATCCACACCGATATCACCGGCGGCCTGCTGCAGGACGAACGCCGCCACGCGATTATCGAAGGTATTCCCCTGGGCCGCCTGGGCGAGGCGCGCGACGTTGCCAACGCGGCGCTATTCCTGGCCAGCGACCTGTCGAGCTACCTTACCGGCATCACCCTGGACGTGAACGGGGGCATGCTGATCCACTGATCGCAACAGCCCGATGTTTCGCATCTGAGCCCCGCCTGGGCGGGGCAATCGATAACAACAAGAGATCAGATCGACATGACCACCCTCACTCTCGACGCGGCCGCCACCGCGCGCAGCGCTGCCTATCGCAAGACAGCCTGGCGGCTGATGCCGTTCCTGATGCTGTGCTACCTGTGCGCCTACCTTGACCGGGTCAACGTCGGCTTCGCCAAGCTGCAGATGATGGACGACCTGGCGCTGTCGGAAACCGTCTACGGCCTGGGCGCCGGGATGTTCTTCATTGGCTATTTCCTCTGCGAAGTGCCGAGCAACATCGTGCTGCACAAGGTCGGCGCTCGGCGCTGGATCGCCCGCATCATGATCACCTGGGGCATCATCTCGGCGCTGTTCGCCTTCGTCGAGACGGCCTGGCAGTTCTACGTGCTGCGCTTCTTCCTCGGTGTTGCCGAAGCAGGCCTGGCGCCTGGCCTGCTGCTGTACCTGACCTATTGGTTCCCGTCCTACCGCCGGGCCAAGATGACCGCCCTGTGGTTCATCGCCATCCCCCTATCGGGCATGGTCGGCGGGCCGTTGTCGGGCTGGATCATGGAGCGCTTTGCCGGTGTGCACGGTTGGGCGGGCTGGCAGTGGATGTTCGTGCTGGAGGCGATACCAACCGTACTGGTGGGCTTCCTGGTGCTCAGCTACCTCAAGGATGGCGTCGACCAGGCCACCTGGCTGACTGCCGATGAAAAAGCCCTGATGCGCAAGGAACTGGCCGAGGACGACAAGCACAAGGTGCAGCACGGTTCGGTCGGCGATTTCATTCGCGACCGACGCCTGTGGCTGCTGGCGGGTATCTACTTCTGCGTGGTCATGGGCCAGTACGCCATTACCTTCTGGCTGCCCACCCTGGTGCGCAATGCCGGGGTCAGTGAACCGCTGCACATCGGCCTGCTCACCAGCCTGCCGTACTGCTGCGCAATCGTCGCCATGTTGCTGGCCGGGCGCAGCGGAGACCGCCATCGTGAACGCCGCTGGCACCTGGCAATTCCGATGCTGGCGGGCGCCTTGGGCTTGAGCCTGGCGGCGGTGTTCGCCAGCCACTTGAGCCTGTCGATCCTCAGCCTGTGCCTGGCCGCAGCCGGCATCCTCTCGGCCTCATCGCTGTTCTGGATGCTGCCCACTACCTTGCTCGGCGGCGTGTCGGCGGCAGCCGGCATCGCAGCGGTGAACAGCTTTGCCAACCTGGCCGGGTTCTGCTCGCCATTTTTGATCGGCTGGGTCACCAGCAGCCTGGGCAGCAACGCCGTCGGCATGTACCTGATCACCGGCGTGCTGGTGTTCGGCGCGCTGTTGGTCATGCGTGTACCGGCCAGCCTGGTCAACCGTTAATTCCCCAAGGAGTCCCCCTTATGAATGCCGTACCCGTTACCCCGGGTGCGCGGCCTCTGGCTGTGCGCGCCCACAACATTCGTCGTCATGCCCTGCGCATGGGCCAGGTGCAAGGCCAGGGTTACATCGGCCAGGCGCTGGGCGCCGCTGACCTGCTGGCGGTGGCCTACTTCCACGCCCTGCGCATGGACCCGGCCAATCCTGAATGGGAACAGCGCGACCGGTTCTACCTGTCTATCGGCCACTACGCCATCGCCCTCTACGCAGCGCTGATCGAGGCCGGCGTGATTGCCGAGGACGAACTGGAAACCTACGGCAGTGACGACAGCCGCCTGCCGATGTCGGGCATGGCCACCTACACCCCGGGCATGGAAATAACCGGCGGCTCCCTTGGCCAGGGCCTGGGCATTGCCGTCGGCGCGTGCCTTGGGCTCAAGCGCAAGGGCTCGGACAGCTGGGTCTACAACCTGTTGTCCGATGGCGAACTGAACGAGGGTTCGACTTGGGAAGCGGTGATGTCCGCTAGCCACTGGAAACTGGACAACCTGATCGCCATCGTCGACGTCAACAACCAGCAGGCCGACGGCCATTGCCAGGAGGTCCTGGGTTTTGAGCCCATCGTCGAGCGCTGGCAGGCCTTTGGCTGGTATGTGCAGCGGGTCGATGGCAACGACCTCGATGCGCTGGTCCAGGCCTTCGACCAGGCCCGTACGCACACCGCTGCGCAGCCGCGGGTGATCATCTGTGACACGCGCATGGGCAAAGGCGTGCCGTTTCTGGAAAACCGCGACAAGACCCACTTCATCCGCGTCGACGAAAACGAATGGGCGCTTGCCCTGCAAGCACTGGACTCCGGGAGCCAAGCATGAACAGCCAGACCACCGGCAAAAAACGCCTGACCACCTCGGCAATGATCGCCTCCATTGCCGCCGAGGGCCAACCCACCCGGCCAGCACCGTTCGGCCATGCCCTGGCCGCGCTGGCCGCGCAGCGCCAGGACATCGTCGGGCTCAGCGCCGACCTGTCCAAGTACACCGACCTGCACATCTTCGCCAAGGCGCACCCGGAGCGTTTCTACCAGATGGGCATGGCCGAACAGCTGCTGATGAGCGCAGCCGCGGGCATGGCCCGCGAAGGCATGACCCCGTTTGCCACCACCTATGCGGTATTCGCCTCGCGCCGGGCCTATGACTTCATCTGCATGGCAATTGCCGAAGAGAACCTCAACGTCAAGATCGTCTGCGGCCTGCCGGGCCTGACCACCGGCTACGGCCCCAGCCACCAGGCCACCGATGACCTGGCGATCATGCGCGCCATGCCCAACCTGATGATCGTCGACCCGTGCGACGCACTGGAGATCGAACAGGCGGTGCCGGCCATCGCAGCGCATCAGGGGCCGGTCTACATGCGCCTGTTGCGCGGCAATGTGCCGCTGGTACTGGATCGCTATGACTACAAGTTCCAACTGGGCAAGGCGCAGGTGCTGCGTGGCGGGCGTGATGTGCTGGTGATCGCCAGCGGGCTGATGACCATGCGCGCCCTGGAGGCGGCGGACCTGCTGCACAAGGATGGCGTGGACGTGTCGGTGCTGCACGTGCCGACGATCAAGCCGCTGGACGAAGCGACGATCATTGCCGAGGCGCGCAAGTCTGGGCGCCTGGTGGTCACGGCCGAGAACCACTCGATTGTCGGCGGCCTGGGGGAAGCTGTGGCCGGTGTGTTGCTGCGCAACGGCGTGACCCCGACCTTCCGCCAGATCGCCCTGCCCGACGCCTTCCTTGATGCCGGCGCGCTGCCGACGCTGCACGATCGTTATGGGATCTCCACCGAGGCGGTGGTGCAGCAGATCAAGGGTTGGCTGTGATTGAGTAATCCAGGGCTGCTTTGCAGCCCATCGCGGCACAAGGCCGCTCCTACATCGCCCGCGTTGCGCATAGAACCGCGGCAGCGCGGGAGATTCCATGGTTTTTGCGCAAGCTTGTGGTGGACTCATCGCAGGCCCTGCCAACCCGCAACATTGCTGGTTGGAACCAATCCTTTGGGAAATAATAGCGAGTTGTGGCGAGCGGGCTAGTCCCGCGTTGGGCTGCGCAGCAGCCCCTTGGGTTTTCAGGACTGCTGCGCAGCCC
>NZ_JABWRG010000135.1:0-11590 GCF_014268825.1 Pseudomonas sp. SWRI51
GCACCCACCAGAATCGCTGGGGCTGCTCCGCAGCCCTTTCGCGACACAAGGCCGCTCCTACACAATCAAAAGCGACTTGCCCGAAACCATAGAATCTCCCGCAGGGATTGGGGCACCCCACAATATCGAGGCTGGGCGCGGTCCCTGTGGGAGCTGGCGCCAGCCTGCGATGAGGCCGGCACAGGCTGTATTGGCCCTTCAATTACTCGACAGCTTGTCGCCCCGCGCAAAGCGCCAGGTGCGGATGATTTCCAGGCGGTCGAACTCGGCCATGTCGCCGGTAAAGGGTGCAAACGGGGCTGCCAGGCGCACGATGCGCTGGGCGGCCTGGTCGAGCACCGGCTGGCCGGAGGACTCCAGCACCAGCACTTCGAACAGCGAACCATCGCGGTTGATCGACACCATCATGCGCAAGCTGCCGTACATCTGCTGGCGCCGGGCCTCTTCGGGGTAGTTGAGGTTGCCGATGCGCTCGACTTTCTTGCGCCATTCCTCTTTGTACCAGGCGCCTTTGTCGCGCAGGGTGGAAGCGGCGTTCAAACGGTGGATGCGCGGGCGCTTGGCGTAGCGTTGCTGTTCGTTGGACAGCTCCGCCTCAAGGCTTGCGATCTGGCTGGACAGCTGCGAACTGTCGAAGTCCGGCACCTTGGCCTCAGGCTTTGGCTGCGGCTTGCTCTCTTTGGGCTTTGGCTCGACCTTGTGCGCCTTGGGCGCCTGGGTGGTCACCGCCGACTTTTGCTGCGCCGGCTGCGCTGCAACCTCGGGCCTGGCGGCAGGCGGCGGGGTCACCTTGTTGATCTTGCTGTCCTGGAACGGCGCCACTTCGGTGGTCTTGGGTACCGCTTTCTTGTCCAGGGTGCCGCTGCCTTGCTGGTTTTCCTGAGCCTGGAAATCGGCTTTGTCAGGCGCTTTTTCACTTTTGAAGGTGGCCAGGGTGATATCCATGGTCTGGCGGATATCGGCAGGCTTGATCACCGAAAAGCCCACGCCGAGGATCAGCGCCAGGTGCACCACGGCAGCCAGAAACAAGGTAAAGCCAAGCCGGTCCACCGGGCGAACGCGCGGTGGCAGCAAATCGGTGGGAATGTCGGCGGGCAGCGTCATGGTTAGCGTCTAGTTGCAAGGTTCAAGCGGCAAGTTGAAGCCTGCCATACGCCGGCCTGCTTCAACTTGAGGCTTGCAGCTTAAAGCTTGCAGCTATTTTTTTCCTTGAGCTGGCGATCAATGGCGTCCATCAGCAGGCCGCCGATATCGGTGCCGAAGGCGGCGTCGATCTCGCGGATGCAGGTCGGGCTGGTGACGTTTATTTCGGTCAGGTGCTCGCCAATCACGTCGAGGCCGACGAACAGCAGGCCTTTTTCACGCAACGTGGGGCCTACCTGGGCGGCGATCCAGCGGTCGCGCTCGCTCAGCGGGCGGGCCTCGCCACGGCCGCCTGCGGCCAGGTTGCCACGGGTTTCGCCGCTGGCCGGGATGCGCGCCAGGCAGTAGTCGACCGGCTCGCCATCGACCATCAGGATGCGCTTGTCGCCGTCCTTGATTGCCGGCAGGTAGGCCTGCGCCATGATCTGCTGGGTGCCGAGCAAGGTCAGGGTTTCGAGGATCACCGAGAGGTTGGGGTCGCCTACGCGGTGGCGGAAGATCGACGTGCCGCCCATGCCGTCCAGCGGCTTGAGGATCACATCGCCGTGTTTGGCGGCGAATTCGCGAATGATGTCCGGGCGGCGGCTCACCAGGGTGGGCGGCGTGCACTGCGGGAACAGCGTGGCGAAGAGTTTTTCGTTGCAGTCGCGCAGGCTTTGCGGGCGGTTGACCACCAACACGCCGTCGGCCTCGGCCTGCTCCAGCAGGTAGGTGCTGTAAACGAACTCCATGTCGAACGGCGGGTCCTTGCGCATCAGGATCACGTCAAGCTCAGCCAGGGTGCTGTCCTGCTCATCGCCCAGCTCGAACCAGTGTGCGGGGTCGGCGAACACTTTCAAGGGGCGCATGCGCGCGCGGGCCTTGCCTTCGCCCTGGTACAGGTCGCGCTGCTCCATGTAGAACAGGCTCCAGCCACGTTGCTGGGCGGCCAGCAACATGGCCAGCGAGCTATCCTTTTTATAGGAGATGGACGCAATGGGGTCCATGACAATCCCGAGGCGAACGCTCATGGGTAATTCCTCTTGGCGGCAGCTGACCGCGATGGCACAAAAATAAAAGTGGCTCAGGGTGGCGCCCGACGCGCGCCGGGTCAAGTGGCGAGCAGATGGAATGGCTACAGGGAGTGTGCTAAAAAGGCCCCATCAAGCCGCTAGCCAGAAGCTGCAAGCCTGCGGCTCTTAGAGGTGGCGAATTTATGGAACAACCCCTGAAGGTGATGGTGATCGACGATTCCCGCACGATCCGCCGCACCGCGCAGATGTTGCTCGGTGAGGCCGGTTGCGAGGTGATCACCGCCAGTGACGGCTTCGATGCCCTGGCCAAGATCATCGACCACAAACCCCGCATCATTTTCGTCGACGTGCTCATGCCGCGTCTTGACGGCTATCAAACGTGCGCGGTGATCAAGCACAACAGCGAATTCAAGGACACCCCGGTGATCCTGCTGTCCTCGCGCGATGGCCTGTTCGACAAGGCGCGCGGGCGGGTGGCAGGCTCCGACCAGTTCCTCACCAAACCCTTCAGCAAGGACGAACTGCTCGATGCGATCCGCGCCCATGTGCCGGGTTTCGCCGCGCAGCACCAACACGCACCCTGACGCCGCCCGCCAAGGCGGCGCCTTCAGTTACACATGGGGAAACAGCATGGCCCGAGTTCTGATTGTCGACGACTCGCCGACAGAGATGTACCGCTTGACCGAATGGCTCGAAAAGCACGGCCACCAGGTGCTCAAGGCCAACAACGGCGCTGACGGCGTGGCCCTGGCCCGCCAGGAAAAGCCCGACGCCGTGCTGATGGACATCGTCATGCCTGGCATGAACGGCTTCCAGGCCACTCGCCAGCTGAGCAAAGACCCAGAAACCAGCGCCATTCCGGTTGTGGTGGTGACTACCAAGGACCAGGAAACCGACCGCATCTGGGCCACGCGCCAAGGCGCCCGGGACTTTCTCACCAAACCGGTCGAAGAAGACGCCCTGATCGCCAAGCTCAGCGAAGTGCTCGGCGCTTGACCAGCCGCCCCCAAGGCGCGTCGTTGACCGCCTTCGAGCTGTTGCTGGACATCGACCGGCGTTGTCGCCTGCTGGTGGCCGACCAGCCGCCCCACGAGCCGCGCCTGCAGCAGTGGAGCGGCATTGGCTTTCGCCTTGCCCAGCAGTGGTTCGTCGCGCCCATGGGCGAGGTCGCCGAAGTGTTGCGCGAGCCGCGCAGCAGCCGCGTGCCGGGTGTGCAGCCGTGGGTGCGGGGCATGGCCAATCTGCGCGGGCGGCTGCTGCCGGTGATGGACTTGAGCGCGTTCTTCGGCCTTGGCCCGGCGGCCGCCGGCAAGCAGCGCCGGGTGCTGGTGCTGGACCATGAAGAGCTGTTTGCAGGCTTGCTGGTGGATGAAGTGGTGGGGCTGCAGCATTTTGCCCTCAGCAGCCTTGAGCTGTCGCCACCGCAGCCTTTGCTTCGCGCCGCAGCGCCCTTCGTGCAAGGGCATTTCCCCCGTGAGCGCAACTGGGCGATTTTCAGCCCGTTCGCCCTGGCCCAGGCGCCGGGCTTTCTCGATGTGGCGTTGTAGTAGAGGATTTTTCGACGTGAACAAGCCGGGCCCTACCGTTTCACCTGCCGCCGTTGCCCAGCGCCCGCGCAGCACCGCGCAGATCACCGTGCTGTTCGTGGTGCTGATCCTGTCGATCGTGCTGTTGTTCGCCAACTTCGCGTACCTCAATACCCAGGCCAACCACGACAAGCAATACATCGGCCACGCCGGCGAGCTGCGCGTGTTGTCCCAGCGCATCGCCAAGAACGCCACCGAAGCTGCTGCCGGCAAGGGCCTGGCGTTTCGTCAGCTGAGTGATGCGCGCAACGATTTCGAGCGGCGCTGGGACTACCTGCGCCACGGCGACAAGACCACCGGCCTGCCGCCCGCGCCTGCGGCCGTGCGGGACGAGATGGACGCGGTACGCCAGGACTGGGACAACCTGCGCAAGAACACCGACACCATCCTGGCCAGCGAGCAAACCGTGCTGTCGCTGCACCAGGTGGCGGCGACCCTGGCCGAGACCGTGCCGCAGTTGCAGGTCGAATACGAAAAAGTGGTGGAGATTCTGCTGCAAAGCGGCGCCCCGGCCAGCCAGGTTGCGGTGGCCCAGCGCCAACTGCTGTTGGCCGAGCGTATTCTCGGTTCGGTCAACACGGTGCTGGGCGGCGACGAAGCCTCGGTGCAGGCGGCCGACACCTTTGGCCGCGACGCCAGCCGGTTCGGCCAGGTGCTCGAAGGCATGCTGGCCGGCAACCCGGCGATTCAGGTCACCCGCGTCGAGGATGCCGATGCCCGTGCGCGGCTGGCGGAAATCGCCGAGCTGTTCCAGTTCGTGGCCGGTTCCGTGGACGAGATTCTGGAAACCTCGCCGGAGCTGCTGCGGGTGCGCGAGGCGGCCGGCAACATCTTCAGCCTCTCGCAAACCCTGCTCGACGAAGCCTCGCACCTGGCCAACGGCTTCGAAAACCTGGCCAACGGGCGCACCCTGGATACCGTCGGCGGTTACGTGCTGGGGCTGCTGGCGCTGGCCTCGATCATCTTGATTGGCTTGGTGATGGTGCGCGCCACCCACCGTCAGCTGCGAGAAACCGCCGAGAAGAACGAGCGCAACCAGCAGGCAATCATGCGCCTGCTCGATGAAATAGAAGAGCTGGCCGATGGCGACCTGACCGTCACGGTATCGGTGACCGAAGACTTCACCGGGGCGATTGCCGACTCGATCAACTACTCGGTCGACCAACTGCGCGACCTGGTCGGCACCATCAACCACAGTGCCGAGCAGGTCGCCGCAGCAGTGCAGGACACGCAGAACACCGCGCGCCAGTTGGCCAAGGCCTCCGAGCACCAGGCCGACCAGATCAGCGAAGCGTCCGAAGCGGTCGGCGACATGGTCGAGTCCATCGACCGGGTGTCGGCGCATGCCTACGAGTCGGCCAAGGTGGCCGAGCGTTCGGTGGCGATTGCCAACAAAGGCAACGAGGTGGTGCACAACACCATCAACGGCATGGACAACATTCGCGAGCAGATCCAGGACACCGCCAAGCGGATCAAGCGGTTGGGCGAGTCGTCCCAGGAAATCGGCGATATCGTCAGCCTGATCGACGACATTGCCGACCAGACCAACATCCTTGCCCTCAACGCGGCCATTCAGGCGTCGCTGGCGGGCGAGGCGGGCCGTGGTTTTGCGGTGGTGGCCGACGAGGTGCAGCGCCTGGCCGAGCGGTCGTCTTCGGCGACGCGCCAGATCGAGGCGCTGGTGCGCACGATCCAGGCCGACACCAACGAGGCGGTGATCTCCATGGAGCAGACCACCGCCGAGGTGGTGCGCGGGGCGCGCCTGGCCCAGGACGCCGGCGTGGCGCTGGCCGAGATCGAAGGCGTCTCGCAGACCCTCGCCGAACTTATCCACAGCATCTCGGATGCGGCGCAGTTGCAAACCTCATCTGCCGGGCAGATTTCCCACACCATGGCGGTGATCCAGCAGATTACCGCGCAAACCTCGGCCGGCTCCGGCGCCACCGCCGACAGCATTCGCCACCTGGCGCGCATGGCCAGCGAGATGCGTCGCTCGGTGTCCGGTTTCACCTTGCCCAAGGCTGAGCGCTCGTGAGCGAGCCGAGCCTGGGCAGCGCCCGCCACGACACGGTTGCCCTGGCCTGGGTCAAGGCACCCATCCTCGACTGCCTGGGCCAGGCGCGCCAAGCCCTGGAACGTTTTGCCGGGGCGCCGGACGACCTGTCGATGCTGGCGTTCGTGGTCGACAACCTGCATCAGGTGCATGGCTGCCTGCGCATGTTGCAATTGCCCGGCGCCACGCGCCTGGCCGAAGAACTCGAACTGCTCGCCCAGGCCATCGCTGACGGTCAGGTGCCGCCGCGCGGCGACTGCCTGGGGCCGCTGTTTCGCGGCTTGGAGCAATTGCCGCCGTACCTGGACCGGCTGCGCGGGGCGCGTCACGACTTGCCGCTGGTGGTACTGCCGCTGCTCAACCAGTTGCGCCAATGCCGTGGCGCCGAGCCGTTGGCCCAGGGCAGCCTGCTGGGCGACCTCGGCCAACGCCTGGCCGGTGCTGCCGACCTTGCCGACCTGGACCTGTCGCTGGGCAACTGGCGCGAGCACATGCAGGCCGGTGCTGGCCGCGATGCGCTGCGTTCGGTAGTGATGGCCCTGTGCGACGACCTGATGCGCATCAAGGAACGCCTCGACCCGTTCGTCAGCGGCAATGCTGCCCCCCGCGAACCGCTCGATGCCTTGCTGGCGCCGCTGCGCCATGTCGCCGATACCCTGGCGGTGCTGGGTTTCCAGCAGCCGCGCCGGGTGATCATCGACCAGGTGCTGGCGTTGCAGGCACAGGCCGACCACAACGATGCCGTTGATGAAGCGCTGTTGATGGATGTGGCCGGTGCGCTGCTGTACGTCGAGGCAACGCTCAACGGCATGGTCGGCCCGCTCGAAGAAACCCTGCCCGGCAGCCTGCCGGGTGCCGACCTGGCTGACACCCGCCAGTTGGTGCTCAACGAGTCGCTGAACGTGCTGCACCAGGCCAAGGACCTGATCGGCGATTGCCTTGAATCGGACTGGTCGCGCCAGCGCCTGCAGGCGCTGCCGGGGTTGTTGCAGCAGGTGCGCGGGGCGTTGGCCATGCTGATGCTGCCCGCAGCCGCCGAGGTGATCGGCGCCGCTGCCGGCTACGTGCAGGGCTGGCTCGGCCACCTTGACCAAGAGCCGCTGCCCGATGACCTGGCGCACCTGGCCGATGCCCTGTGCGCGATGGAGAGCTACCTGCAATGGCGGGTGGCCGATCCGCTGGCCGATGCCCAGCACTTTATCGACATGGCCCAGGCCGGCATGGCGGCGCTCGGCGTGTATTGCCAACGCTCAGCCGCAAGCCCGCCCAGCGCGCAGGCGGTGGACGGCATCGACGATGAGCTGCGTGCAGTGTTCATGGAAGAAGCGGGCGAGCTGCTGCCGGAAATCGAGCGCCAGTGGCTGCGTTGGCGCGCCGACAACACACTGCGCGACGCCCTGGTTGAAGTGCGCCGCGCCCTGCACACGCTCAAGGGCAGCGGCCGCATGGTGCATGCGCAGGCCCTGGCAGAGCTGGCGTGGGGCGCCGAACATCTGCTTAACCGCGTGCTTGAAGGGCGCATCGTGCTCAGCGCCGAAGGGCTGGTGGCGTTGCAGCAGGTGTTCGTCCGTTTGCCTGACCTGCTGGCCGATTTTGCCGTGGGGCAGGTGCCAGCCACTGCTGAAATAGAACAGCTGGCCGGCCATCTGCATGCGCTGGCGTTGAACGACGCAGCCCCTGGCACACGCATTGACGGGCTTGACCCGAACCTGCTGGAGATCTTCCGCAACGAGGCCCAGGGCCACCTGGCCGGCCTCGATGACTTTTTGCAGGACGCCGACCCACAGGGCACGCCGGTCAGCGACAACCTGCAACGGGCGTTGCACACGCTCAAGGGCAGCGCGGCGATGGCCGGGGTCATGCCGGTGGCAGAACTCGCCACAGCCCTCGACCGCCTGGTGCGCGAATACAAAGGCCACGAGCAGCCGCTGCTGCGGGTGGAAATCGAGCTGCTCGAAGCGGCGCGGGCGCTGTTCCACCTGGGCCTTGCGCAGTTGGGCAGCACGCCGTTGGCGCCGATCCCGGGGGCCGGCGAGTTGATCGAACAAGTCGGGCAGACTGTCGATGCGCGGCTTGCCCAGCAGCACACCGACCCGCACCCGGCGCGGCGCAGCCGCCGCGACCCGCAACTGATCGCAAGTTTCCTTGGCCAGGCCATGGACACGCTGCTGGATGCCGACGCGCTGCTGAGCCACTGGCAGCAAAAGCCGAGCGAGCGCCAGGGGCTCGAGGCCCTGCTCGATGACATGACCACCCTCAGCCACGCCGCGCACCAGGCCGAACTGTGGCAGGTGGACGAAATCTGCGAAGGGCTGCTGGACCTGTATGGCGCGGTCGAGGAGGGCAGCCTGCCGCCTTCGCCGCGCTTCTTCAGCGTCGCCGCCCAGGCCCATGAAACCCTGTTCGATTTGCTCGACGAACTGGCCGCAGGGCAAGACCTCAATGCACGCCCCGAATGCCTGGCCGAGCTGAGGGGGATGCTCGACGATGCCCTAGACCCGAGCCAGGTGGGCGTGGTCGGGGCGCAGGCGGTGATGCCGCTGGTGGCGCCGAGCTTGATCGAGCTGTTTCTCGACGAGGCCGAAGACATTCTCGACAGCGCCGGCCAAGCCCTGAGCCGCTGGCAGCAAGAGCCCGACAACCTGTCGGTACTCGCGGCGCTGCAACAGGATGCGCAAACCCTCAAGGGCGGCGCGCAGATGGCCGCCATCGGCGCGGTTGAAGTGCTTGCCGCTGAACTGGCGTTGCTCTACGAAGGCGTTGCGGACCGCAGGCTGGGCACCGGGGGCAGGCTGTTCGAGCTGCTGCGCCGTTGCCATCAGGCGCTGGCCGACATGCTCCAGCAATTGCACCAGGGGCAGGCGCCGGTAGCGGCGCCAGCGCTGTTGGCCGAGCTGCGCGAGTACCGCCACAGTGCGCCGCCGCCGGCCCCAAGCGAGGCTGTGCACGAGCCTGCCGAGGCCGCCGATGACAAGGAGCTGCTTGAAGTCTTCCTTGAAGAAAGCTCAGACATCGTTGAAAGCGCCGCGCAGTCATTGGCCCGCTGGCAGGCCGACCCACGTAGTACGGTAGAGGTGGAAAACCTGCTGCGCGACCTGCACACCCTCAAGGGCGGCGCGCGCATGGTCGAAATCGCCGCGATCGGCGACTTGGCCCACGAGTTGGAATTTCTCTACGAACTGCTGGCTGCCGGGCGCCTGCCGCCGACGCCTGCGCTGTTCAGCCTGCTGCAAAACTGCCACGACCGCCTGGCGCACATGCTTGATGCCGTGCGCATGGGCCAGCAGTTGCATGCCGCCACCGCGCTGATCGACTACATCCGCAACTTCTCCAGCGCGGCCCTCACCGACAGTGCCGCCGGCCAGTCCCAGGCTGAACCACTGCCCGCCGAAAGCCCGGCCGCCGCCCCCGAGCGTGCTGCCGACATGGTCAAGGTCGATGCCGAGCTGCTCGACGACCTCGGCAACCTGGCCGGCGAGCATGCGGTGATCCGTGGGCGCATCGAGCAGCAGGTCAACGACGCGCAGTTTGCCCTCAACGAGATGGAAACCACGCTGGAGCGCATGCGCGACCAGTTGTTGCGCCTGGATATCGAAACCCAAGGCGGGTCTTCCAGCCGCCAGCCGTTCGAAAGCGATGTCTACGACGATTTCGACCCGCTGGAGATGGACCGCCATTCGCAGTTGCAGCAGCTGTCGCGGGCGCTGTTCGAGTCAGCCTCGGACCTGCTCGACCTGCGCGAGACGCTGTTGCAGCGCTCGCAGGAAACCCACGGCCTGTTGCAACAGCAGGCACGGGTCAACAGCCAGTTGCAGGAAGGCCTCACCGCCACGCTGATGGTGCCGTTCGAACGCCTGGTGCCGCGCTTGCAGCGGGTGGTGCGGCAAGTGGCCAGCGAGCTGGGCAAGCAGGTTGAGCTGGTGGTGGGCAACGCCGAGGGCGAGCTGGACCGCAGCGTGCTCGAACGCATGGTGGCGCCGCTTGAGCACATGCTGCGCAACGCCGTGGACCATGGCCTGGAGTCGCGCGAGGCGCGCCTGGCAGCCGGCAAGCCGGAGCTGGGCACCATCCACCTCGACCTGCTGCACGAAGGCGCTGATATCGTGATCGAAATGAGCGACGACGGCGCCGGGGTGCCGTTGCAGGCAGTGCGCGAAAAAGCCATAAAACGCGGCCTGCTCGACCCGCAGGCGAACTTGAGCGACCACGAGATTCTGCAGTTCATCCTGCGGCCAGGGTTCTCCACCGCCGAGAAGATCACCCAGATTTCCGGGCGCGGGCTGGGCATGGACGTGGTCCATGAAGAGGTCAAGCAACTGGGCGGCTCGATGAGTATCGAGTCCAGCCCCGGGCGCGGGGCGCGGTTCCAGATCCGCCTGCCGTTCACGGTGTCGATGAACCGGGCGTTGATGGTGCACCTGGGCGAGGAACAGTACGCCATCCCGTTGAACACCATCGAAGGCATCGTGCGCGTGCCGCCGGCGGAACTCGAGGCCTGCTACCGGCTCGATCCGCCGTGCTACACCTATGCCGGCCACGAGTACGCGCTGCGCTATCTGGGCGAACTGGTGCAGGGCAGCGGCCAACCGGCGCTGCTTGGGCAGAGCGTGCCGCTGCCGGTGCTGCTGACCCATTCCCACGAACAGTCGTTTGCGATTCAGGTCGATAGCCTGTCGCCGAGCCGCGAAATCGTGGTCAAGAGCCTGGGCCCGCAGTTTGCCGCGGTGCCGGGGTTGTCGGGTGCGACCTTGCTCGGTGATGGCCGGGTGGTGCTGATTCTCGACCTGCTTGGCCAGTTGCGCGGCCAGCAGCGGCGCCTGGCGCGGCTGCCTGGCGCTGCCGACAGCCAGGGGGCGCTGATTGGCCCGGCGCCACGGCGGCCGTTGCTGGTGATGGTGGTGGACGACTCGGTGACGGTGCGCAAGGTCACCAGCCGGCTGCTGGAGCGCCACGGCATGAGCGTGCTGACGGCCAAGGACGGGGTCGATGCCATGGCCCTGCTTGAAGAGCACCGGCCGGACGTCCTGTTGCTGGATATTGAAATGCCGCGCATGGACGGCTTTGAGGTGGCCACGCGCATTCGCCGCGACCCGCGCCTGCAACACTTGCCGATCATCATGATCACCTCGCGTACCGGGCAGAAACACCGCGAGCGGGCGATGGCCATCGGGGTCAACGAATACCTCGGCAAGCCTTATCAGGAATCCTTGCTGTTGCAGAGTATTGCCCATTGGAGCCAGCATCATGCTTGAACACATTGCCGGCCAGCGCAGCACCCTGACCGGGCTGTTGCTGCCGCTGGGCGACCGCACCTTGGTGCTGCCCAACGTGGCGGTGGCCGAGCTGATAGGCCAGCGCAGCATTGCCTGTGAAGAGGGCGAGGTGGATTGGCACATGGGCTGGGTGGACTGGCGCCAGCAGCGTTTGCCGCTGATTGGCTTCGAGGCCGCCTGCGGCGGTTATACCCCGTGCGGTGAGCGGGCGCGGGTGGTGGTGCTCAACGCCCTGGGCGATACCGGGCTGCGTTACCTGGCGCTGCTGCTGCAGGATATTCCGCGCTCGTGCAAGCTGGACAGCCAGCTCAATTATGTGGATGTGCCCCTGGCAACGCTGGAGCTGGCGGCGGTGCAGGTGGGCGACCAGGTGGCGCGGGTGCCGGACCTGGCGGGGCTGGAACGGCTGGTGCGCGATGCGCAGTTGTAACCTGTTGCTGTGGGGGATTCTATGGTTTCAGGCAAGTCGCTTTTGATTGTGTAGGAGCGGCCTTGTGTCGCGAAAGGGCTGCGAAGCGGCCC
>NZ_JABWRG010000136.1:0-11420 GCF_014268825.1 Pseudomonas sp. SWRI51
TCGCTGGGGCTGCTTCGCAGCCCTTTCGCGACACAAGGCCGCTCCTACACAATCAAAAGCGACTTGCCCGAAACCATGGAATCTCCCACAGGGACTTGCGCCATACCTCAATTTTGCGGCCGTGCGCGATTTCTGTGGGAGCTGGCGATAGCCTGCGATGGGGCCGGAACACGCCTGCGCAGAACTATCCCCACAAAAGCACTACAGCGAAGCCACTAACGCTGGCAGCGCGGGCAGAATGCGCTGGCGCGCTGGCCCAGCTTTACGTCGCGCAGCTCGGTGCCACACACCTTGCAGGGCTGGCCGCTGCGGCCATAGGCAAACAGCGTCTGCTGGAAGTACCCCGGCTGGCCGTCGCCACCAATGAAATCACGCAACGTGGTGCCGCCCTGCTCGATCGCCGCCGCCAGCACCCGCTTGATCTCGATGGCCAGCTTCAGATACCGCGCCCGCGATATGCCGCCCGCTGGCCGGCGTGGGTCAATACCCGCAGCAAACAGCGCCTCTGTGGCGTAGATGTTGCCCACCCCCACCACCACCGCGTTGTCCATGATGAACGGCTTGACCGCCATCGAACGCCCGCGCGACAGCTGGAACAGCCGCTCGCCGTCAAACAGGTCGGTCAACGGCTCCGGGCCCAGGCGCAGCAGCAGCTCATGGTTGAGCGGGTCGAGGCTCCAGAGCATCGCGCCAAAGCGCCGCGGGTCGGTGTAGCGCAGCATCATGCCGGACTCCAGCTCGATATCCACATGCTCGTGGCGCGCCGCCGGCAAGCCCAGCTCCACCAGGCGCAAATTACCCGACATGCCCAGGTGGCTGATCAAGGTACCCACTTCGGCGTTGATCAGCAGGTACTTGGCACGCCGCTCGACGCTGACGATGCGCTGCCCCGACAAGCGCACATCGAGGTCTTCAGGGATCGGCCAGCGCAGCCGCCGGTCGCGCACCACCACCCGGCTGACGCGCTGGCCCTCCAGGTGCGGGGCAATGCCGCGGCGGGTGGTCTCGACCTCTGGCAACTCCGGCATGGCTTAGTGCCCGCCCATTTCGCGGGCGGTGTGCTTGAGCTCCTGGAACTCGTATTCGGTCAGGCCGATGTAGTCCAGAACCAGGCTGCCGACCACATTCCACTCATGGTCCGCGGCCTGGTTGCCCAGCACCCGGTACGACGCACAGATATGCTCGGCCATTTTCAGCACCGCCAGCAGGTTCTTCAGCTGGGTCTGGGTATTGCGTGAGGACTCGTCGCGGAACACCGCCAGGGCGTTGTGGTGGTTGGCGATAGCGCCGCTGATGTGCTCCGGCAAGCGCCAGGACTTGGCCGTGAAGTAACCGACCACCGAGTGGTTGGTATTGAACGCCCGGTTTTCAGTGTCGACCACGCGGGTTTCTTCGCTCGCCTTGGCATAGGCGTCTTCGAGCACTTCCATGTAGGTGGGGAAGCGCTTGTGCATCAATGGCACGCCGCAGTCGTGGAACAGGCCTAGGGTGTAGGCCTCGTCGGGCGACTGGATACCCGTGCGCTTGGCCAGCATCAGGCAGGTCATCGCCACATCCTGGGCGGTGTCCCAGAAACGGTTGAGGGTGACGATGGTGTCGTCGGTCATCTCGCCCTTGATCGACTGCGCGTTGATCAGGTTGATGATCGAGCGGCTGCCCAACAGGTTAACGGCACGCTGGATCGAGCCGATCTTGTTGGAAAGGCCAAACTGCGGCGAATTGACCAGCTTGAGCAAGGCCCCGGACAAGCCCGGGTCCTGGGCGATCAGTTTGGCGATGGTCTCCAGGTCCGGGTCGGGCATGTACTGCTCGAACTGCAGGTCAACCATGATCTGCGGCTGGGGCGGAATGGCAATACCTTGCAAGGCCTGCTGGATCTGTTCGGCGGTAAATTCCTGGGACATAAGTACTTACTCGAAGAGGACAGCCGATTCTAACCCCCGTCGCCGCCCCCGCACACCCATTGCGGTCATCGTTGCTGCCACAGGCGTCTGGTCGCGCCCCTCAGCGCGCAGCGGGGCAACGCGGTATACTCCCGCTCTTTTTTCCGGAGCGACGTCATGTCCCTGCCCAGCCTTCGTCTCAAAGCCAATGCCGACCGCCGCCTGCGTGCCGGCCACCTGTGGGTCTACAGCAATGAAGTCGATGTTGTCGCCACCCCGCTGCAGGGCCTGAAGGCCGGCCAGCAGGCCATTCTCGAAGCGGCCAACGGCAAGGCGCTGGGCGTGGTTGCCATGAGCCCGAACAACCTGATCTGCGCCCGCCTGCTGTCGCGCGACGTCAAGCTGGCGCTGGACAAGTCGCTGCTGGTGCACCGCTTGAACGTGGCGCTGTCGCTGCGCGAGCGCCTGTTCGACAAGCCGTGCTACCGCCTGGTGTATGGCGACTCCGACCTGCTGCCGGGCCTGGTGGTCGACCGTTTCTTCGACATTCTGGTGGTGCAGCTGGCCTCGGCGACCATGGAAGCGCACAAGGACGAGGTGATCGCCGCCCTGGTGCAGGTGCTCAAGCCAAGCGGCATCCTGTTCAAGAATGACTCCGCCGCGCGCGATGCCGAAGGCCTGGAGCGTTATGTCGACACGGTCTATGGCGAGGTGCCGGACTGGGTAGCGCTGGAAGAGAACGGCGTGAAGTTCGAAGCGCCGGTGCGTGACGGGCAGAAGACCGGCTGGTTCTACGACCACCGCATGAACCGCGCGCGCCTGGCCCCCTACGTCAAAGGCAAGCGCGTGCTCGACCTGTTCAGCTACATCGGTGGCTGGGGTGTGCAGGCCGGCGCGTTCGGCGCCAGCGAAGTGTTCTGTGTGGATGCCTCGGCCTTTGCCCTGGATGGCGTCGAGCGCAACGCTGCGCTGAACGGCATCAGCGAAAAGGTCACCTGCATCGAAGGTGACGTGTTCGAAGCCCTGCGCGAGCTCAAGGCCGCCGAAGAGCGTTTCGACGTGATCATTGCCGACCCACCCGCCTTCATCAAGCGCAAGAAGGACCTGAAAAACGGCGAGGCCGCCTACCGCCGCCTCAACGAACAGGCCATGCGCATGCTGAACAAGGACGGCATTCTGGTCAGCGCCTCGTGCTCGATGCACCTGCCAGAAGACGACCTGAACAACATCCTGCTGACCAGCGCCCGCCACCTGGACCGCAACCTGCAACTGCTCGAACGCGGCGGCCAGGGCCCGGACCACCCGGTGCACCCGGCGATTGGCGAAACCCGCTACATCAAGAGCATCACCTGCCGCTTGCTGCCAAACAGCTGATCAGCGCGCCCAGAGCTTGGGCGCATATCAACGAACAGACGCGGTCATTGTAGGAGCGGCCTCGTGTCGCGAAAGGGCTGCACAGCAGCCCCGGCAATCTTGCATGAGGTCGAGACCTGGGGCTGCTGCGCAGCCCTTTCGCGGCACAAGGCCGCTCCTACATCACCGCTCCAGGTTGAAGTTCAGGTCCACGCTATCGAGTTGCAGGGTCTTGTACTTGGGCGTCACCGGTTTCAATTGCCCTTCCTTGATCAACCGCACCACCTCGTCGGTGTTTTGCATATCGCCCCAGTAGGTGCCGACCTGGTGCCAGCCACCCTCGGCTGCAAACAGGAACATGCGCGACGCATACACATGGCGCGGAATCATCAGTACTTCGTTGCGCCCATCGCCGTCCATGTCCACACCCCACAGCAGGCAACCCTTGCCGCCACATTGGCTGATGGTCAACACCATCTGGTCGAAGGCCTCGCCGCCCGGCTCCGGAGTGCCCAGCCATTCAATCTTCGGCCCGTACTGCTCCGGCTCGTAAGGCTTATGCACTTGGGCAATTTTTTTGCGCAGCTGCTCGCGCCCCGCTTCATCCAGCAGCTCATCGCCTTCCAGCTGTGCCTCAAGATGGGTAAACGCTTCGCGCCCCGGTTCGCCCAGGCCCCAGTAGAGGTTGCTGGCATCGAAATCGGCCACTTCGGTCCGCCCGTCCAGCAAACGCTGCACCTGGTTTTTGGCGCTGAGCGCGTAGGGGTCGAGCAGCGGCGTGTAGTACGCCACCACCAGCACGGCACTGAGCAGCGCAACCCTTGGGTTGCTGACCTGCAGGGTATGCAGCCAGCCGCGACGTGACGCCGCGACCGCCCACACGGCCGCCAGGGCATGCAGCACCATTACCGTTACCAGCAATGCCGCGAGGATGCGCGATGGGGTCAGCCCGTACTGGTCGATACGCAACCAGCTGGCGTAGGCGGCAAGGCCCACCAGCACCGGGGTGCACAGCAGGCTGGCCTCGACCAGGCGTTTGAGCGGCGCGCCGTACACCTGCCCTTGCTGGCCGTCCTGGAACACCCCATTGACCAGAAACAGATTGATGCCAGCCAGCACCAGCAGCAGCGTGGTGGAGTAACCGGTGTCCCACACCGGCTGCAGGCCAGTGAACGGCAGGGTCAGGGTGAATACCAGAGCGATCAGCGCGCTCAGCGGCAACAGGAACCGGCACAGCGTCAGCAGAACGCCGCGCAGCAAACCGATGACCTTCTCGTTCTCCCGGCCCATGCGCATGCCCAGCGAGAACACCACCGGCAGCACCAGCCAGAGAAACGTCGGTGAAGTCACCGCGTCCTTCACCTGGGTGATGCCGACCATCTGGAACAGCCCCGAGCACAGCCACACCAGCAGCCAGAACAGGCCGGTCAGCAGCAGCGCCAGGAGCACGATGAAGACGTTGTTCCAGGCATGCTTGAACAGGTCCTGGTAACGCGGGCGCAGCCCTTCGCGGTTGGGCCAGGCGAGGATGAACGCAGCAAAGATGTATACCAGCGCCACCGCCGCCAGGCACCAGGACTGCTGGATGAAGCCCATGCGGTTGCTATCGCTGAAGACCTTGGTACCCACAGCGCTGACCAACAAGGTTACGCCCAGCACCAGCCAGCCGGCGCCGCGCTGCCCGCGCACGCGGCCGAGCAGTTGCAGGTTGAGGCCAGCGACGGCCACGGCGATGCACAGGCCAAGCGGCAGGCCCAAGCCCAGCCACATGTCCTGGCTGCGCAAGGCGATGAGCCCGAGCACAGTGAGGCCCTGGATCAGGCCGATAGCGATATAGAACAACAGGGAGCGGTTGGGCGCCGGCATGGCAAGTCCTTTTGGCCAGTGGGATACGGGCGCGCAGTCTACCCAAAGCGCTGTGACGTATGCCAAGGCCTTTACCATTTCCCGGCCACATCGCAGGCTAGCCCCAGCTCCCACAGGTATCTTGGCCAGCCCCCAATATTGTGGCTGAGAGCAATCTTTGTGGCGAGTTCCCTTGTGGCGAGCGGGCTTGTCCCGCGTTGGGCTGCGCAGCAGCCCTGGAAACCCAAGGGTAAACCTCAGGGCTGCTGCGCAGCCCAACGCGGGACAAGCCCGCTCGCCACAACTGTCTTTCATTTCCCACAGGATTGGGTCCAACCAGCAATGCTGCCGTTGAGCACGGTCTCTGTGGAGCTGGCGACAGCCTGCGATGAGGCCAGAATGGGTTTGCGCGAAACCAGGGAACCACCCACGGCCCGCTCAGTGCTCCAACCCCAACGTCAGGTCCTGACCATTGAGAGTGAACGTCTTGTACCGTGGCGTGACCGGTTTCATCGCCCCCTCGCGGATCAGCCTGACCAGCTCATCGGTGCCCTCGAAGCGGCCAGAAAAGCTCCCGACCTCTCGCCACTCCCCGTCACGGGCAAACAGCAGCACATAGGAGGCGTATACCTGCCGGGGGATCATCAGCACTTCGTTGCGCCCGTCGCCGTCCATGTCCACGCCCCAGAGCAAGCAGCCCTTGCCGCCGCACTCTTGCAAGGTCGCCTGCATCCTGTCGAACGCCTCACCGCCCGGCTCTACCGGGCCCAGCCATTCGACCTTCGTGCTCAGGTCCTCCTCATGACGCGGCGTACGTACCATCGAGAACTTTTCCAGCAACTGCTCACGCTTTTTCCGGTCGAGTACCTCGCCCGCCTCAAGCTGCGCATCCAATGCATCGAACGCCTTGCGCCCAGGGTCCCCGAGGCGCCAATAAAGGTTGCCAACATCGAAGTCGGCAACCGCAGTGCGCCCGCTCAGCAGCCGCTCGACCTGGCTTCTGGCACTGATTGCCTGCGGGGCCAGCAGCGGCGTGTAGAACGACACCAACAACAGCGCACTGAGCAGGGCAATCCACGGGTTGCTCACCTGCAGGCTGTGCAGCCAGCCACGACGCGGCGCCAGCACCGCCCACAACGCCGCCAGGCTGTGTGCGGCCATTACGGCCACCAGCAGCAAGGCCAGAATGAGCGAGGGGCTCGCGCCGTACTGGTCGATGCGCATCCACATGGCATAGGCCGCCAAGCCCACCAGCACCGGCAGGCATAGCAAGCTGGCTTCGACCAGGCGCTTGAGCGGCGCGGCGTACACCTGCCCTTGCTGGCCGTCCTGGAATACGCCGTTGAGCAGAAACAGGTTAATGCCAGCCAGCGCCAGCAGCAGCGAGGAGAAATAACCGCTGCCCCAGTCCGCCTGCAGGCCGGTGAACGGCAGGGCCAGGGTGAACACCACAACGCTCAGGGCGCTGAACGGCAACAGAAAGCGGCACAGGGCCAGCAACATGCCGCGCAGCAGGCCGATGATCCTCTCGTTTTCGCAGCCCATACGCATACCCAGCGAGAACACCACCGGCAGCATCAGCCAGACAAACACCGGTGCGGTCACTGCCTGTTTCACCTGTGCAATGCCAACCATGTTGAACAGCCCCGCGCACAGCCACACCAGCAGCCAGAACAACCCCGTCAGCAACAGCGCCAGCAGCACGATGAAAGCGTTGTTCCAGGCATGCTGGAACAGCGCCGCGTAGCGCGGGCGCAGCCCTTCGCGGGTCGGCCAGGCGAGGATGAACGCGGTGCCGATATAGCCCACCAGCACGGCGGCCAGGCACCAGGTTTGCTCCATCCAGGCCATGTGTTCTACATCGAGGACGACCGCGCTGATTGCGCCAATCAGCAGGCCCAGGCCCGCCACCAGCCACAGCGCACCGCGCTGCCCGCGCAGGCCGCCGAGCAGTTGCAGGTTGATGCCGGCCATAGCAGCCATCGCGCACAGGGCAATCGACAGGTTGAAATCGAGGAAGTAGACCTTGGCGCTGAGCAGGCTGACCACCAGCAGGCCCTGGATCAGGCCAATGGCGATGTAGAACGGCAGGGAGCGGTTGGGCGCTGGCATGACAAGTCCTTTTGGCCATTGGGGTGCTGGTGCGCAGTCTACCCAAAGCCCCCCGCCAGCCGCCAAGGGCTTTACCCTGGGCGGTGCACCTGGCGCCAATTATCACAACGCCGTTCCTTCACAGGCGTGGCGGTGTAGAATCGGGCTATTCATCGCCAGTCATCCCCGGCGGGTTTATGAGCTCTGGCCGAGCCTGCGGCGATCCCGCGCGGACACCGGCCCCGATCCTTGCCGCTGGCAACCGGCCTACGGCGTTTCAGGACAAGAGAAGCTCACTCTCCTACTAGTGACCTGATTAAGCCGCCCGGAGCAGCCAATGCCTGATTATCGTTCCAAGACCTCCACCCACGGCCGCAACATGGCCGGCGCCCGTGCCCTGTGGCGCGCCACCGGGATGAAGGACGAAGACTTCAAGAAACCGATCATCGCCATCGCCAACTCGTTCACCCAGTTCGTCCCAGGGCACGTGCACCTGAAGGACCTGGGCCAACTGGTCGCCCGCGAGATCGAACGCGCCGGTGGCGTGGCCAAAGAGTTCAACACCATCGCCGTCGACGATGGCATCGCCATGGGCCACGACGGCATGCTGTACTCGCTGCCCAGCCGCGAGATCATCGCCGATGCCGTCGAGTACATGGTCAATGCGCACTGCGCCGACGCCATCGTGTGCATCTCCAACTGCGACAAGATCACCCCCGGCATGCTCATGGCCGCACTGCGCCTGAACATCCCGGTGATCTTCGTTTCCGGCGGCCCGATGGAAGCCGGCAAGACCAAGCTGGCCAGCCACGGCCTGGACCTGGTCGATGCCATGGTGATCGCCGCCGACTCCACCGCCTCCGACGAGAAAGTCGCCGAGTACGAGCGCAGCGCCTGCCCGACCTGCGGTTCGTGCTCCGGCATGTTCACCGCCAACTCGATGAACTGCCTGACCGAAGCCCTGGGTCTCGCCCTGCCGGGCAACGGCTCGACACTGGCCACCCACTCCGACCGTGAGCAGTTGTTCCTCACTGCCGGGCGTACCATCGTCGAGCTGTGCAAGCGTTACTACGGCGAAGGCGATGCATCGGTGCTGCCGCGCAGCATCGCCAACTTCAAGGCGTTCGAAAACGCCATGATGCTCGACATCGCCATGGGCGGTTCGACCAACACCATCCTGCACCTGCTGGCTGCCGCCCAGGAAGGCGAGGTCGAATTCGACCTGCGCGACATCGACCGCCTGTCGCGCGTGGTGCCGCAGTTGTGCAAAGTGGCGCCGAACATCCAGAAGTACCACATGGAGGATGTGCACCGCGCTGGCGGTATCTTCAGCATCCTCGGTTCGCTGGCCCGTGGCGGCCTGCTGCACACCGACCTGCCGACCGTGCACAGCGCCAGCATGGAAGAAGCCATCGCCAAGTGGGACATCACCCAGACCGATGACGAAGCCGTGCACACCTTCTTCAAGGCAGGCCCGGCCGGCATCCCGACGCAAACCGCGTTCAGCCAGTCGACCCGCTGGGAAACCCTCGACGACGACCGCGAGAACGGCTGCATTCGCAGCTTCGAGCACGCCTATTCGCAAGAAGGCGGCCTGGCCGTGCTGTACGGCAACATTGCCCTGGACGGCTGCGTGGTGAAAACCGCCGGTGTGGATGAGTCGATCCACGTGTTCGAAGGCAACGCGAAGATTTTCGAAAGCCAGGACAGCGCGGTGCGCGGCATCCTTGCCGACGAGGTCAAGGCTGGCGACATCGTCATCATTCGATACGAAGGCCCGAAAGGCGGCCCGGGCATGCAAGAGATGCTCTACCCGACCTCGTACCTGAAGTCCAAGGGCCTGGGCAAGGCGTGCGCCCTGCTGACTGACGGCCGTTTCTCCGGCGGTACCTCGGGCCTGTCCATCGGCCACGCCTCGCCAGAAGCGGCTGCGGGCGGCGCCATTGGCCTGGTGCGTGATGGCGACAAGGTCTTGATCGACATCCCGAACCGCTCGATCAACTTGCTGGTCAGTGACGAAGAGCTGGCCCAGCGCCGTGTCGAGCAGGACAAAAAAGGCTGGAAGCCGGTCGAAGTGCGCCCACGCAAGGTCACCACCGCGCTGAAGGCCTACGCCCTGCTGGCCACCAGCGCCGACAAAGGCGCGGTGCGCAACAAGGCGATGCTCGACGGGCTGTAAGGCTTTGTCGACATAGCGGCATGAATGAAAACCGGCGCCCTGTGCGCCGGTTTTTTTATATTTGCGTACCCGCGACTCAGCGCATTCAGTCGAAGTTGCCGTGCAACTGGTGAATCTGCCGGCGCTGCTTTTTGTTCGGGCGCCCATCAGTGGTCATGCCCAAGGCGCCTGCCTTGCGCAATTCGGCAGCCTGCTCGCGGCGTTTCACGCTCTCTGGGGTTTCTTCGTACAGCGCCTGTGCCTCAGGGGCGCCGCGACGCACCACCGACAACGCCTTGACCACCACGGTGCGCTCGTCAAAACCGGTGCGCACCAGGTATTCATCGCCCACACGTGGCTCTTTGCCAGGCTTGCAGCGCTCGCCGCGCCAGTGCACCTTGCCGCTCTCGATGGCAGCCTTGGCCAGGGCGCGGGTCTTGTAGAAGCGCGCCGCCCACAGCCACTTGTCCAGGCGGACCTTATCGTCATCTTCAGGCTTTTGTGCCATGGTTTTTCCTCGAACGCTGTCAGTCACAGAACTGTACTACCGTGACTGACGGATGCAAAAAATCCGTGCCGTCATTACAGTTCACCACCTTATCCCCAGGGCGCGCCTAGTGAAGACATTTGACCACCTGACTGTGATCGGCCTGCGCGAGTGGGTCGCCCTGCCCGACCTCGGCGTCGCCGGCCTTCGCGCCAAAATCGACACCGGCGCCAGCACCTCAAGCCTGCATGCCACCGACATCGAACCCTTCGAACGTGATGGCCAGCGCTGGGTGCGCTTTACCGCCCACCTGGGCACGGTAGTACAACTGCGCCACCGCCGCTGCGAAGCGCCGCTGGTCACCATGAAAAGCATTAAAAGCTCCAATGGCCATGCGCAAACCCGCTATGTCATCTGCACGCCCCTGGCGCTGGGTGATCGGGTCTGGCAGGTGGAATTCACCCTGGCCTGCCGCAAGAGCATGCGTTACCGCCTGTTACTTGGATCGAAGGCCCTGGTCCACGGTCAACTGGTAGTCAATCCGGGCGTGAAGTACGTCCAGGACAAACCGGCCTTTGCGGCCACTCTTTCCTCTGTCACAGGTGCTGCATGAAGATCGCTGTGCTTTCGCGTAACCCGCGTCTGTATTCAACCCGCCGCCTGGTCGAGGCCGGTACCCAGCGTGGCCACGAAGTGGTGGTGATCGACACCCTGCGGGCCTACATGAACATTGCCAGCCACAAGCCGCAGATCCACTACCGCGGCAAGCCGCTGGAAGGCTTCGATGCGGTCATTCCGCGCATTGGCGCCTCGGTCACCTTCTATGGCTGTGCGGTGCTGCGCCAGTTCGAAATGATGGGGGTCTACCCGCTCAACGAGTCGGTGGCCATCGCCCGCTCGCGGGACAAACTGCGTTCGTTGCAGTTGCTCTCGCGCCGTGGCGTCGGTTTGCCGATCACAGGGTTTGCCCACTCGCCGGACGACATTCCCGACCTTATCCAGATGGTCAACGGCGCCCCGCTGGTGATCAAGGTGCTCGAAGGCACCCAAGGCATTGGCGTGGTGTTGTGCGAAACCACCAAGGCTGCAGAGTCGGTGATCGAGGCGTTCATGGGCCTGAAGCAGAACATCATGGTGCAGGAGTACATCAAGGAGGCCGGTGGCGCCGATATTCGCTGCTTCGTGGTGGGCGACAAGGTGATCGCCTCGATGAAGCGCCAGGCCAAGCCCGGCGAATTCCGCTCCAACCTGCACCGTGGCGGCGTCGCCAGCCTGATCAAAATCACCCCTGAAGAGCGCATGACTGCCATTCGTGCGGCAAAAGTGATGGGGTTGAGCGTGGCGGGTGTGGATATCCTGCGCTCCAACCATGGGCCGCTGGTGATGGAGGTCAATTCATCGCCGGGGCTTGAAGGCATCGAGGTCACCACCGGCAAGGACGTGGCCGGGATGATCATCGAGCACCTGGAGAAAAACGGCGGCCCCAATCAGACCCGGACCAAAGGCAAGGGCTGAGCCGGGTGGCGATCTTGTGTAGGAGCGGCCTTGTGTCGCGAAGGGGGCGCGCAGCGGCCCCGACGATCTTGAATGAATCCTAGATTTC
>NZ_JABWRG010000137.1:0-10421 GCF_014268825.1 Pseudomonas sp. SWRI51
AAACCCAAGGGGCTGCTGCGCAGCCCAACGCGGGGCAAGCCCGCTCGCCACAAGGAGATATGTCTGGCGGGAACAGGCTTGTACAAAACCTTAGAATTTCCCACAAAGACCGCGCAAAGCCGCAACATTGAGGCCTTGCCCAGATCCTGTGGGAGCTGGCGACAGCCTGCGATCACCGGCAAAGCCGGTGCCATCCTACGCAGGCCCGTCCCCCTCAGAACCCTTTGCTGTAGAACAGCGAGTACGACTCGATCCCGTCGTTCGGCTGCTTGATGCCGGCATTGGAGTAATGCATGGCCCGGATGCCTACCTTCTGTTCACCCGGCAGCTTCAAGCCAAAGCCGATGCGGTCCTCGAAGTTGACCGAGGAGCCCAGACGCTGGTCGCCCACTTCGGTCTTGGAGAATGCCGCCAGGCCGATGCCGGCTTCGATGTAAGGGGTGTAGGTGAAACCTTTGAACTCGTAAACGAACACCGGGCTCAGCGATAGCGAGTGCGCCCCGCTGTAGTCGCCGCCTTCCCAATAGGTGTAGGCCGCATCCCAGTAACCGGTCACAAAACCGGTATCGCTCTCCAGCCAGCGCTTGTCCCAATCGAAGGACAGGCCCAGGCGGTAAGTCATGTCACCTTGGGTGGTGGCGCCGACGGCACCGGAAACCTGCGCAGCCTGTGCCGAACAGGCACCAGCGAGCGCCAACGCAGCAACGGCCAGCGAAGCGGCAAGACGGGTCTTCATCAACGGTTTCTCCTGATGGTCGTGTACAGGCCCGCGTCTGTCAGGCGCGGGCCTGTGGCAAATGGGGGCTTGGCCCCTCGTTATGTGCCGCAGGTGACCGCCGCATCCCGGGCGGTCACAAGTGGTAATACTTTCAGGAGTATCGTCCGAGTAGCGCAAAAATTGAAGGTGTTTTGCCACTATCGTGCAACTTTGCTGCAGTGCGTCACAACTGCCCTCAGGCCTTACGTGATCTCGCGGTCCTTGGTCTCAGGCAGGAAGAAGATGCCCAGTACCGCTGTCATCACCGCGATCACGATTGGATACCACAGCCCGTAGTAGATATCCCCGGTCGCCGCCACCATGGCGAATGCGACGGTCGGCAGGAAGCCGCCGAACCAGCCATTACCGATGTGGTACGGCAGCGACATGGAGGTATAGCGGATACGCGCCGGGAACAGCTCCACCAGCCAGGCAGCAATCGGGCCGTAGACCATGGTCACGTAGATCACCAGCAACGTCAGCAACAGCAGCACCATGGGGTAATGGATCTTCGCGGGGTCCGCTTTTTCCGGATAGCCGGCTTCCTTCAGTGCGCCGCTCAGGGTTGCCGTAAAGGCCTCATTGCGCGCCTTGAACTCCGCCGCTGGCAGGCTGCTGCCGTCAAAGCTGGGCAGCACCCGCTCGCCGATACGCACCTGTGCCACGCTGCCGGGTTCAGCGGCCTGGTTCTGGTACGGGATGGCGCGCTTGGCCAGCAGGCTCTTGGCGATGTCGCACGAACTGGTAAAGCGCGCCTTGCCCACCGGGTCGAACTGGAACGCGCACTGCGCAGGGTCGGCGACCACCACCACCGGGTTTTGCTCCTGGGCGACGAACACGTCCGGGTTGCCGTACTCGGTCAGGCCCTTGAAGATCGGGAAGTACGTCAGCGCCGCAATGATGCAGCCAGCCATGATGATCGGCTTGCGGCCAATGCGGTCCGACAGGCTACCGAAGAAAATGAAGAACGGTGTGCCGATCAGCAGTGACCCAGCTATCAGCAGGTTTGCCGTCTGTGGGTCGATCTTGAGCATCTGCAGCAGAAAGAACAGCGCATAGAACTGGCCGGTGTACCACACCACTGCCTGCCCTGCGGTGCCGCCAAGCAGCGCCATGATCACGATCTTGAGGTTGTCCCAGCGGGCGAACGATTCGGTCAGTGGTGCCTTTGATGCCTTGCCCTCGGCTTTCATCTTCAAAAACACCGGCGACTCATTGAGCTGCATGCGGATATACACCGAAATCGCCAGCAGCACGATCGACAGCAGAAACGGCAGCCGCCAGCCCCAGGCCTCGAAGGCCTCGGTGCCCATTGCCGTGCGGCAGGCCAGAATAACCAGCAGCGACAGGAACAGGCCCAGGGTGGCGGTCGTCTGGATCCATGCGGTAAAAAAGCCGCGCCGGCCCTTGGGCGCATGTTCGGCAACATAGGTAGCCGCCCCGCCGTATTCACCGCCCAATGCCAGGCCCTGCAGCAGGCGCAAGGTAATGAGGATCACCGGCGCCGCTACGCCAATGCTGGCGTAGCTGGGCAGCAGGCCCACCACCGCCGTGGACAGGCCCATGATCACGATGGTGATCAGGAACGTATGCTTGCGCCCGATCATGTCGCCCAGCCGGCCGAACACAATTGCGCCGAACGGGCGCACGGCAAAGCCTGCCGCGAACGCCAGCAAGGCGAAGATGAACGCCGTTGTTTCGTTAACCCCGGTAAAGAAGTGCTTGGCGATGATTGCTGCCAGCGAGCCGTAGAGGTAGAAGTCGTACCATTCGAAAACGGTGCCAAGCGAAGAGGCGAAGATGACCTTGCGCTCCTCCCGGGTGATGCCGCGTTGGGGTGCGCTACTGCCCGAGGACGCGCTGTCGATAACCGCCATGGGTTGCCTCCGTCACAGTTTTTTGGACCGGAGTGCCCCAACGAATCCATCCGCACGCACCCAGCCCTTAGGCTTGCAGGTTGCGGCGAAGCACGACGAGGCACAGCCTCGGATCGCGGCAAGGTATGTGAAGCATAATCGGCTTTGCCGGGATATCCACCCGGCAAGCAATGCCTGGGCTATTGGCCGCGCAAGTCTTCGAAGAACGCCTGGCGCCCATCCACCAGTGCCGAGGCGCGCGGCTGGTTTACCGCCTCTGCGTTGGGCCTCTCCACATACCAATAGCAATGGCTGACCGCACGGGTGATCGCAACATAGGCCAGGCGTTGCACCTCTTCCTTTTGCGCGATATCGAACGCCTGGGCATCGCCGGGCTTGCCCAGCCCGGCCAGCCGGTAGACCTGGTTCTTGTATGGCGAGCTGGTCAGATACTGGCAGTCGCCAAGCATGAATACCGCATCGGCTTGCAGGCCTTTGGCGCTGTGATAGGTCAGTTGCTTGAAGCGGCGCTGGCTCGGCGGCAAGCTAGAATCTACTTTAAGTATTGGCAATAAATGCTGCTCCATCAGTGACTTATCGTTACTTTTTCGATACAGCATCATCACCGTTTCGCCCTGCTCATAGTGCTCCACCAGCGTTTGCGCCAACGCCACCTCATCGCGCTCGCACACTTTTACCGGCGCCAAAGGCAGCTCGGCAGCCGGCCCGCTGGCCCGGGCTTTCTTGCCGGTAATCGCCGGCGTGCCTTTGACCAAGTGCTCGGCTGCGTCGATCACGTGCTGCTGGCTGCGGTAGTTGTCCACCAGCATCACCCGGGTATGGGCCGGGGATGGGAAGGCCTTGGTGAACTCCATGAAATACTTCGGCGAACTGCCGCGCCAGCCATACACTGCCTGCCAGTCATCCCCTACGCACATCAGCGAGGAATGCTGCGCACCGCGCCCGGCATGCATGGCCGGGCCACGTCTGCGAATCTCAGCCAGGCTTGCGCGCAACCAACTGACGATCTGCGGTGAGACGTCCTGGAATTCGTCGATCATCAGGTGCGCCAGGGGCCGCAGCAAAGGGTCCGGCAGCAGCTTGAGGTTCTCGGGGTTATTCTCGCCGAACAGGGCAAACATGCGGTTATAGGTCATCACCGGCGGCGACTGGGCCAGCAGGTGCGCTTCCAATGCCTTCCAGAACAGAGCCAGCGCCTCGAAAAACGGCCCATCGCTGTCACCGGGCGCAAAACTCATGGCGGTCACGGCGTGGCTGACGTCCAGCCCGAGGTTTTCGATAAAGCTGGCGGCGCCGACGAAAGCGTCCAATAGCGGCGCTGGAGCAAGCTCGCCTTTGACCTTGTATTCAAAGCCAGGGCCGGCCACTGCGTCGCCCGCCAAGGCGGCAGCCAGGCGCTTGGCTGAAGCATAGTTATCTAGCCATATCAGCGGCTTATCGCAGAAAGCTTGAAACAAGGTGCGCTTTACCGCCCACTCTGCACGTACTGTCAGCTTGGCGCCGGGGCGCTGATACTGGGCGCTTTCAGAAGGGTCGAAGCCCAGCACCACCCAGGCATCCAGGCCTTCGAGCCGGCCCTGCACATGGAACCGGCTGCCACGAATCTGCACGGTGTCGCGGCACGGCTCTATCCCTTTGATCGGCCACGCGCCTGCGGCAAACCACAGGTCTTCGATAACGTCGCACAGCTCTTCATCGCGCTGGGCAGCCAGTTGCGTCACCTGCACGCGCTTTTGCACATCCGGGTGGTCCGGGTCGACCGGCTTGAGCAGCAGTGCTTCCTGACGCAAGGCGCCCACCAGGCTGGCAAAACGCGGACTCTGCTCAAGCAAGTCGTGGTAGCACAGGTTGAGCTGCTGGCGCTGCGCATCGTTCAAGCGCAGGTCGAACGGGTTGCTGTCAGCTGCGGCCTCGTTGCCGGCGGGCATGTCATGGCCGAGGGTCTCGAACGCACGCACCTGGTTGAAGCCCGGCAGGCTACGCACCAATGGCAGGATGCGCGAATGGAAGGTGCGTACCAACTCGCGACCCTGCACCGGCGAAAGCTCCAGTTGCCAGAGCGCGAACACCTGCAAGAGGCGCTGAATGAAGTCCTTGCGCGACTCGCGGGTGAACGTGACCACAGTCATCGCGTCCAGCTCGAAGCTCAGGTAATGGCGCAACAATAGAATGCGCAGCACCAGTGAAGTGGACTTGCCTGCGCCCGCCCCGGCCACTACGCAGGTGGACGGGGTGTCGCTGAAAATCAGCTTCCATTGTGCAGCACTGGGCTGGGCATGCGCCGGCAGGCGCTTGGCGACGTCAGCCTTGAAGCGCTTCTTCAGCTCTGCCGTCAGCGGCAGGCGCCAGTCATCGAACAGCTTGTCGTCTTCGCCCGGCACCGCCGCACTTTGCGCGCGCAGGTCGCGAATGACCAATACCTGGCGCCCCGCCTCATAGCCCTCGGCACGGCCGCGTTCGTAACCGTCGCGCAGCCCGTCGGCGTGGCCATTGCGCTGGCCGGTGGCGTGGCCCAGGAACCAACTGTCGCGGTGCTGCGCCTGCAGGCGGCTCAGGCCGCGGCCCAGCAGGCGTGCGGCCAGCCTGCGCAACCAGGGCAACTGGGCGGGTGGGGTCAGGTCAGCCGGTGCGTGGGGATGCTCGTTGGACACGGTCACTCCAAGGGATTCAAAACAGTGGCCATGTTCGCGCTATCTATTGAAAAGTGCCAGCGAATGCTTATGGATCAGTGGATTAGGCGATGAACCGCATGCAGATACACAGCTAAAACAATCGATAGAACTGATCATATTAAGCCGATATTCACGCTTTTTTTAGATCTTTCAGCGCGGCATCATGGCCCCATTCCACCCCATTACAGGAGCACGACCATGCTGCAACTCAGACCGTTCGACAGCCTCGGCCACGCCAACCACGGTTGGCTCGACGCCCACCACCACTTCTCGTTCGCCGAATACCACGACCCAGCACGTATGCACTGGGGCAACCTGCGGGTCTGGAACGATGACTGGATTGCCGCAGGTAGCGGCTTCCCGCCGCACCCGCACCGCGACATGGAAATCATCACCTATGTCCGCGAAGGGGCCATTACCCACCAGGACAGCCTGGGCAACAAAGGCCGTACCGAAGCGGGCGATGTACAGGTAATGAGTGCCGGCAGCGGTATCGTGCACAGCGAATACAACCTGGAGAACGTCGACACGCGCATCTTCCAGATCTGGATCGTGCCCGAAAGCGTTGGCCAGGCGCCGTCCTGGGGTACCCGACCGTTCCCCAAAGGTGAGCGCGGCGAAGGTTTCGTGACCCTTGCCAGTGGCCGTGAGGGCGACGAAGACAGCCTGCAGATCCGCACCGATGCCCGCCTGGTAGCCGCCACTTTGCGCGCCGGTGAAAGCGCCGAATACCGTTTCGATGAAGGTCGCCGCGGTTATCTGGTGCCGGCCAAAGGGCTGGTAGAGATCAACGGCCTGAAGGCCAAGGCCCGCGATGGCGTGGCGATCGAGCACGAGACCGTGTTGACGGTCACTGCGCTCGAAGACAGCGAAATCGTGCTGGTCGATGTGGCTTGAGCACGGGCCGCTGCTGCGGCCCGGCATCACCCCGCCCGCTCCTGCGGGCGCTCTATTGCTGGATTTCCATGCGCAGCAGCGCCGCACCCAGGCATTTGCCATGGGCATCCAGCGCCAACGAGCGGGTCACCCCGCCGCGCAGTAACCCCGGCAGCACAAAATTCAACGCGTGCAGTTGTGCCAGCACATGGCGCTGCACGGGCTGTGCGTCGGCATCACGCAGGTGCGCGAACCAGTCGGCCACTTTCTGCGCCGTCACTTCACGCTCCAACACCGCGAAATCCTCCGGCCGATAGGCAATCAGCGAGATGTTCGAGGTATCGCCCTTGTCACCGGTACGGGTATGGGCAAGCTGTTGCAGGCGGATGATCATGGGCACACCTCCAGATGAACACGTGGAACGGCCAGTTCGCGCGGCAGCAACACGCTCGCCACTGCCAGCACTTCGCGTACCTGGCGGGTAGCGCCGCCGCCACCGGCCGGGCCGTTGGTGTACAGCGTCTCCACCTCATTGGCCAACGCCTGAGCCGCCTCGCGGGTCGCGCAGCGCCCGGCAACCCGCAGGCGCACCTCCCAAGGCTCGGCCGCTGCGTCGAAGGTGCTGCCATGCAGCGAATCGACGCCCATCAGTTCACAGCGCAGCTCCTGCACGGCAACGCCAGTCAACGCCAGGCGTTGTTCGACCACCTGCCCGGCCAGCCGCGCCCGCGCCACGGCATTCGGCCCGCCGTAGGACATCTGCCCTTCCCCGATCCAGCCGTCGCGGTAACCCACGGTGACTTTCAGCCGCTCTGGCCGTGACTGGCCCTGCGCACCGCTGGCCAGCACCTGGTCTGGCCCAAGCAGCTCGAAAGCAACAGCGGAAAAGTCGGCAGTGACGTCCGGCGTCAGGTACCGGCTTGGGTCGTGAACTTCGTACAACAATTGTTCGGTGCAGGTGGCCACATCGATACGCCCGCCAGAGCCTGCAACCTTGCTGATACGTGCAATGCCGTCTGGGTCGATTTCGGCCAGCGGGAAACCCAGCCGCGCAAGGTCCGGCACCTCCTTGAGGCCCGGGTCGGCGAAGTAGCCACCGCTGACCTGCCCTGCGCATTCAAGCAGATGGCCAGTCAAGGTGCCCCGGCCCCGGCGTAACCAGTCGTCTTCGGCCCAGCCGAACGCATGCACCTGCGGCGCCAGAAACAGCGACGGGTCTGCAACGCGGCCGGTAATCACCACGTCGGCATCCTCGGCCAGGGCCTGAAGAATGCCTTCGACGCCCAGGTAAGCATTGGCCGACACCATCCGCTGGCCAAGTGCGGCGACGCTTGAGCCGTTATCCAGGGTCCACTCAGGGTGCGCACGCAGCACCTCAAGCACATCATCGCCCTCAACGGCCGCCACCTTGAGCCCGCTCAGCCCCAGTTCACGGGCGATGGCCAGCACGTGCTGCGCCGCGGCCTGCGGGTTAGCCGCGCCCATGTTGCTGATGATGCGCAAGCGCCGCCGGCCTGGCTGGCGTACGTAGGGCAGCACGCCGCGCATACGGGCGCCAAGCAGAGGGTCGTAGCCGGCCGCAGGGTCAGCCAGACGTGCCTGCTGGGCCAAGGCGATGGTGCGCTCGGCCAGGCATTCGAAGATCAGGTAGTCGAGCTGCCCGTCACGGGCGAGTTCGATGGCAGGTTCCAGACGGTCACCGGAATAGCCGGCGCCCGCCCCGATTCGCAAGGTTTGCATGCTCAGAAAACTCCCAAGGCCAGCGCGGTCAGGGTCATCAGTACCGACGCGGCAAACAGAAACGGCAGGGTGAAGCGCTGATGGTCCGCAAGGTCCAGCTTGCACAGGCCCACCAGCAGGAAGGTTGCAGGCGTCAGCGGGCTTACCGGGAAGCCTGTGGTGTGCACACCCAGCAGCGAAGCCTGGGCCACCTGCACCGGGTCCACGCCCAGCGAGCGGCCAACCTCGGCGATCACCGGCATCACCCCGAAATAGAACGAGTCCGGGTCGAACAGCAGGCTCAACGGCATCGACACAAAGCCCACCAGCGCCGGGATCAGTTGGCCGTGGCCTGGAGGAATCTGTTGCACAGCCACCTCGGCCATGGCCTTGAGCATGCCGGTGCCCTGCATGATGCCGGTGAACACCCCGGCCGCCAGCAGGATACTGGCCATGGTCAGTGCGGTACGGGCGTGGGCATCGATGCGCTCGCGTTGTTGGTCGACCCGCGGGTAGTTCAGGCACAGCGCCGCCACAGTGCCGAGCATGAACATCACCACCGGGTCGACCCAGCCGGCGATCATCACCGCCATCACCAACACGGTCAGCAGCAGGTTGGGCCAGAACATCCGCGGCCGGCGCAAGGCCTGCTCCTCGGTGCTGAGCACCCGCTCGGGCGCGGTGATGTCGCCGCCGGCCAGCAGCCCCAGGCGCTTCTCTTCACGGCGGCCCAGCCACCAGGCGCAGGCAAAGACGAACGCCAGGCCCACCAGTTGCACCGGGATCAACGGCTGGAATAGTTCCGATACCGGTACATGCAGTGCGGCTGAGGAGCGCAGCACCGGCCCGGTCCAGGGCAGGAAGTTGACGCCCGCCGCCATGGCCGCAACGCAGGCCAGCACCCGTCGGTCGATGCCCAGACGGGTATACAGCGGCAGCATGGCCGGCACCGTCACCAGGAATGTCACCGCCCCCGAACCGTCCAGGTGCACCAGCAACGCCAGCAGTGCCGTGCCGCAGACGATCCGCGTCGGCCGCGTGCCCACGGCGCGCAGGATACGGTCGATGATCGGGTCGAGCATGCCGGCGTCGGTCATCACGCCGAAGAACAGGATGGCAAAGATGAACATGCCCACCACGGGGGCGACGTTCTTGATGCCAGTAATGATGAAGCTGCTGGTCTGCAGGCCATAGCCGGCCAGCACTGCCGCGATCACCGGGAACGCGATCAGCGCCACCAAGGGCGAGATACGTTTGCTCATCACCGCGACGAGCAAAGACAGGATGGTAATGACGCCATAAAGGGCGAGCATGGGGGGACTCCGGCTTGTTTTTGTTGTTGGCCGGAGTATCAGCAAGCGTGCGACTTTGTGTAAATTGCAATTTAAAGCCAGGCACATTCGAAAAAACAAAATGAAAAACGCCCTGCAGCATATTCGCGCCTTCATCACCGTCGCCCAGCGCGGCAATTTCGCCCGCGCAGCGGACGACCTGCACCTGTCGCCCTCGGCGCTTACCGTGCAGATTCGCCAGCTCGAGGAATGGCTGGGGGTGGCGTTATTGGAGCGCAGCCCGCGCCACGTGGCACTGACCGCCGCCGGGCGCGAGGCGCTGCCGGCCATGGAGAAACTGTTGCTGGACCTGTCCAATATTGTCAGTGCAAGCCAGGGGCTGGCAGCGGTGCGGCGCGGGGTGGTCACCGTCGCCGCCCTACCCTCGCTCTGCGCCGGCGCCCTGGCCGAATGCCTGGCGCAGTTTGCCCAGAGCCACCCAGGCATTGAAGTGCGCCTGCGCGACCTGGTGGCCGAGCGCATCAATGAGCGGGTGCGCGACGCGGATGTCGATTTTGGCATTGGCGTGCGCAGCCAACTGGGCCATGGCCTGGAATTCAGCCCACTGCTGCGTGACCGTTTATGCCTGTTCGTACGCGCGGACCATCCACTGGCCGAGGGCGCGCTGACATTGGCGGCGCTGGATGACCAACCGATGATCCTGACCGGCCGTGACAGCAGCGTGCGCGCGCAGATCGAGCAAGTGTTCAGCGAGCGCGGGCTGCGCCTGCGGGCGGTGATGGAAGCCAATTACATGTCGACGGTGCTTGCCCTGGTGCGCAACGGGTTGGGCATCACCCTGCTGCCCGAGTCGGCGGACGATGGCGAAGGGCGGCTGGTGCGCAGGGCCTTGCCAGAGCCGGGCCTTGAGCGCGAGCTTGGGGTCATCACCCGTAGCGAAAGCAGCCTGTCGCCTGCGGCTGCGCGGTTGCTGGAATGTTTGCAGGGCATCAACCTGTAGACTGGGTAACTGCTGTGCAAGCCCGCCCTGGCCCCATCGCAGGCTGTCGCCAGCTCCCACAGGGTGTGGGTCAAGGCACAATATCGAGGCTAGACACATTCACTGTGGGAGATTCTATGGTTTTGTACAACCCTGTTTTCGCCAGACAGATCTCCTTGTGGCGAGCGGGCTTGCCCCGCGTTGGGCTGCGCAGCAGCCCCATGGGTTTTCAGGGCTGCTGCGCAGCCC
>NZ_JABWRG010000138.1:0-10369 GCF_014268825.1 Pseudomonas sp. SWRI51
GCTGCCGGACGTCGAGCATTCCCATGTGGGGCGCAGCCATGGGCATTGACGCCTGAAAACATCGCGGGACAAGCCCGCTCGCCACAACGATCTATCCCACAGGATTGGGTCCAACCAGCAATGTTGCGGTTGAGCAGGGCCTGCGATGAGGCCGCCACAAGCCTGCGAAGAACGATCAGACCGCCATCGGCGCAGTCAGTGGCGCATGATGCTCGTAGCCTTCCAGCCAGAAATCGCTCGGCTCGATCTGCTCAAGCCACTCAGGCGCGTACACCCCGGTATCGGCAAACGCCGGTACACGGTCGCTGATCACGAACTTCGGCGCCGGCAGCGGCTCGCGCTTCATCTGCTCGTTGAGCATGTCCAGATGGTTCTCGTACACATGGGCATCGCCGATGAAGTAGGTGAACCAGCGCGGGGTGTAGCCGGTCAGGCGGCCGAACAGCGACAGCAACGCCGCGCCTTCGGTGAGGTTGAACGGCGTGCCAAGGCCCAGGTCGTTGGAGCGGATGTAGAGCGTCAGGGAGATTTCCTTGGTCTCGACATTGGGGTGGAACTGGTACAGCAGGTGGCACGGCGGCAGCGCCATCTCGTCGAGCTGAGCGCAGTTCCAGCCGTGGAACAGAATGCGCCGGCTGCCCGGATCATTGGCAATGGTGTCCAGGCACTGGCGCACCTGGTCGATGGCCTTGTACAGAATGACGAACGCCTGGCCGTCTTCTTCGTCCTGGGCAATCTGCCGGAAGCCGGCCTTTTCGGCCATTTCGATCGCAGCGGGGTTGTTCAGCGCGATGCGCTTGTACCCCGGCCACTGGCGCCACTGCACGCCGTAGATTTCGCCAAGGTCGTCATGGCCCTGGCGGAACGGGTTGGCCAGCCACTGGGCGTTCTCGTTGGCGTTCTGGTCCCAGACCTTGCAACCCAGGTCACGGAACTGCCCGGCGTTTCTCACACCCCGCAGAAACCCGACCATTTCGCCAATCGCCGACTTGAACGCCAGCTTGCGGGTGGTAACGGCAGGGAAGCCTTTTTGCAGGTCGAAACGCAGCATGGCACCCGGCAGGCTGATGGTGCGGATACCGGTGCGGTTTTCCTGCAGCGTGCCGTTTTCGATGACGTCACGGACCAGGTCTAGATACTGTTTCATGGCATTCCTGTAGCAAGCACGGCAGAGGGGTCGCCCCTGCCGTGGGAATCAAACGACGGCTTTGGCCGTGGGTTTACGGGTGTAGGCCAACCAGATCAGGAAGAGCCCGCCGACGATCATCGGCACGCAGAGCAACTGCCCCATGGTCAGCCAGCCGAACGCGATATAACCCAGCTGGGCATCGGGTACCCGCACGAATTCCACGATGAAGCGGAAAATGCCATAGAACAGCGCGAACATGCCGGATACGGCCATGGTCGGGCGCGGCTTGCGCGAGTACAGCCAGAGGATGGCGAATAATGCCACACCTTCGAGGGCGAACTGGTACAGCTGCGACGGGTGACGCGGCAGTTGCGCCGGGTCGCTGAAGGGTGGGAACACCATGGCCCATGGCACATCGGTGGCCTTGCCCCACAGCTCGGCGTTGATGAAGTTGCCGATACGCCCGGCGCCCAGGCCAATCGGCACCAAGGGCGCAACGAAGTCCATCAGTTCGAAGAACGACTTGTTGTTGCGCTTGCCGAACCACAGCGCTGCCAGCATGACGCCGATGAAACCGCCGTGGAACGACATGCCGCCCTTCCAGACCTCGAAGATCAGCGTCGGGTTAGCCAGGTACTGGTGCAAGTCGTAGAACAGCACATAGCCCAGGCGCCCGCCGACGATCACCCCCATCGACAGCCAGAACACCAGGTCGGAGAGTTTTTCGCGGCTCCAGGTGGGGTCGAAGCGCTTCAACCGGCGCGAGGCCAGCAGCCAGGCGCCGCCGATGCCGATCAGGTACATCAGGCCGTACCAGTGGATTTTCAGCGGCCCGAGGGCCACGGCCACGGGGTCGATCTGCGGGTAAGGCAGCATGGTTATTCCTCTTGGTTCAAATCAGAAAACTCAGGCCGACGCTGAACAACAGCGCGGCAAACAGACGCTTGAGCACCCGTGGCGACAGCTTGTGCGCCAGGCGCGCGCCAAAGCGTGCGAAAAACATGCTGGTCACGGCAATGCCGAGCAGCGCCGGCAAGTACACAAAGCCGAAGCTGTGCGGCGGCAATTGCGGCTCATGCCAGCCCAGCCAGATGAAGCCAAGGGCGCTGGCCACGGCAATCGGCAAGCCGCAGGCGGACGAGGTTGCCACCGCCTGCTGCATCGGCAGGCTGCGCCAGGTCAGAAACGGGACAGTGAGCGAGCCGCCACCAATGCCGAAAATCGCCGAAGCCCAACCGATGACACCACCGGCTGCGGCAAGCGCCGGCTTGCCAGGGATGCCGCGGCTGGCCTTGGGCTTGAGGTCCAGGGCCATTTGCGCGGAAACCAACAGGGCAAACACGCCGATGATTTTTTGCAGCAGCGGGCCCTGGATCAACGAGGCGGTCTTGGCCCCGACCAAGGCCCCGAGCAGGATACCCACGGTCATCCAGGCGAACACCGGCCATTGCACGGCACCTCTGCGCTGGTGTTCGCGTACAGCGTTGACCGAGGTGAAGACGATGGTTGCCAGCGAAGTGCCGACGGCCAGGTGGGTGAGCACCGAGGGCTCGAAGCCCTGCAAGGTGAAACTGAACACCAGCACCGGCACGATAATGATCCCACCGCCCACGCCGAATAGCCCGGCCAGTACGCCGGCGCAGGCACCCAACAGCAGGTAGAGTACGAATTCCATTCGTGGCCCCAGTGGAAAACAATGCGGCATGGTAACGGAAGCCGCGCCTGGGGCTCTAGTGAACTCTGTGTCAGCTGATGCCTGGCCGGGACAGTGGCTGAAAATCCAAGAGGCTAGTTATGTGCCTGATCGTATTCGCCTGGCGGCCGGGGACAGCCCGCCCGCTGATCGTCGCAGCCAACCGCGACGAGTTCTATGCCCGCCCCACCCAGGCGCTGGGCGCCTGGGAGGATGCGCCGGGGGTGTATGCCGGGCGCGACCTGGAGGCCGGCGGCACCTGGCTGGGCATCGGCCCGCAGGGGCGCTTTGCGGCGCTGACCAATATTCGCGACCCAGGGCAGCCGCTGGGGCTGCGTTCGCGGGGGGAGTTGGTGGCAGGTTTTCTGCAGGGTGAACGGGGTGTTGAGGCTTATCTGCAGCACGTGGCCAGCCGGGGCGGGGAGTATTCGGGTTTCAACCTGCTGGTCGGCGACGGCACGCAGTTGGGGTATCTGAATGCCCGCCAAGCACAGCCGCGCATGCTCGATGAAGGGGTGTATGGGTTGTCCAACGCTGAGCTGGATACGCCATGGCCGAAGCTGGTAAAAGCGCGGGCGGGGCTGCAACGGCTGGAGCAGCGGCCTGAACCGCAGCAGTTGCTGGCATTGCTGGCCGACGCGGCGCCGGCTGCCGACAGCGAGTTGCCACAGACGGGTGTGGGGCTGGCGACCGAGCAGTTGCTGTCGAGTGTTTTTATTGCCAGCCAGAGCTACGGGACTCGGGCGAGTACGGTGCTGATTGTGGATAACAACGGGCAGCGGCGCATGGTGGAGCGCAGCTTTGGGCCGTTTGGCGGGCGCCTGGGGGAGGTTGAGGTGTTGGCCTGAGCCATTGACGCTGGTTGGGCCGGCCTCTTCGCGGGGCAAGCCCGCTCCCACCAAGCCTGGTGTGGCCTTGTGGGAGCGGGCTTGCCCCGCGAGAGGCCAGCGCAGGCTTCAGAGGGTCTTGTTGGCCCCAGGCCCGATCATCCGCGCCAGCCCCAGGTTCTTCAGCGCCAGTTGCAGCGAGCTGTGGATAAGTTGCGGGTTGTCGTGGCTCAGGGCGTCGACCAGCAGCTCCTTCGCCTTGCTCATGTTCACCTGGCGCAACATCCACTTCACCTTCGGCAAGTTGGTGGCGTTCATCGACAGGCTGTCAAAGCCCATGGCCATCAGCAGGATCGCCGCAGCGGGGTCACCGGCCATTTCGCCGCAGATACTCACAGGCTTGCCCTCGCCGTGGGCATCGCGCACCACGTGGCTGAGCGCCTGCAGCACCGCCGGGTGCAGGTAGTCGTACAGGTCGGCGACACGCGGGTTGTTGCGGTCCACCGCCAGCAGGTACTGGGTCAGGTCGTTGGAGCCCACGGACAGGAAGTCCACCTGCCGCGCCAGCTCTTTGGTCTGGTACACCGCTGCCGGGATTTCCACCATCACGCCAACCGGCGGCATCGGCACGTCGGTGCCCTCGTCACGCACCTCGCCCCAGGCGCGGTGGATAAGGTGCAGCGCCTCTTCCAGCTCGTGAATGCCCGAGATCATCGGCAGCAGGATGCGCAGGTTGTTCAGCCCTTCGCTGGCCTTGAGCATGGCGCGGGTCTGCACCAGGAAGATTTCCGGGTGGTCGAGGGTGACGCGAATGCCGCGCCAGCCCAGAAACGGGTTTTCTTCCTTGATCGGGAAGTACGACAGGGCCTTGTCACCGCCAATGTCGAGGGTACGCATGGTCACCGGCAGCGGGTGGAACGCCTGCAACTGCTCGCGGTAGATCGCCAGCTGTTCCTTCTCGCTGGGGAAACGCTGGTTGATCATGAACGGCACTTCGGTGCGGTAAAGGCCCACACCCTCGGCGCCGCGCTGCTGGGCACGGGCAACATCGGCGAGCAGGCCGGTGTTGACCCACAGCGGCATGCGGTGGCCATCCGGGGTAATGCACGGCAGTTCGCGCAGCGCGTCCAGCCCCTGAGCCAGTTGGCGCTCTTCCTCGACCACTTCGCGGTACTGCTTGCGCAGCACATCGCCTGGGTTGGTGAACACTTCGCCCTTGTAGCCGTCAACGATCAGTTCGATGCCGTCGACCTTCGAATACGGCAGGTCGACCAGGCCCATGACCGTGGGGATGCCCATGGCCCGGGCCAGGATCGCAACGTGCGAGTTACCCGAACCGAGCACCGAAACCAGGCCTACCAGCTTGCCTTCTGGCACTTCGCCAAGCATCGCCGGGGTGAGCTCTTCGCTGACCAGAATGGTGTTGTCCTGGTACACCAGCGACTGCGAGCGGGCTTCTTGCAGATAGGCCAGCAGGCGCCGACCGAGGTCCTTGACGTCGGAGGCGCGCTCGCGCAGGTAATCGTCGTCCATCAGCTCGAAACGGCTGACGTGCTCGCCCACCACCTGGCGCAACGCACCCTGGGCCCACTGGCCGGTCTTGATCACGGCGACCACTTCGCCGCCCAGGGCTGCGTCTTCGAGCATCATCAGGTAGACGTCGAACAGCGCACGCTCTTCAGGGCGCAACTGCGTGGCCAGCTTGGCCGACAGCTTGCGCATGTCGGCGCGCACGCCTTCGAGGGCGTTGTTGAAAAGCTTGAGTTCGTTGTCGATGTCTTCGACGGTCTTGTCCGGCACCACTTCGAGGTCCGCCGGCGGCAGCATGACCACCGCCCGACCGACCGCAGCACCCGGCGAGCCAGGCACACCGACGAAGCGCGCTTCCTGGATACCCTTGCCCTGGCGGCCCAGGCCGCGAATGGAGCCGGTGGCCTCGGCGTGCGCGATAACCCCGGCAAGCTGGGCGCTCATGGTCACCAGGAAGGCTTCTTCGCCCTCATCGAACTGGCGGCGCTCCTTCTGCTGGATGACCAGTACCCCAACCACGCGGCGGTGGTGGATGATCGGCGCACCGAGGAACGACGCGTAGCGCTCTTCGCCGGTTTCGGCAAAGTAGCGATATCGCGGGTGATCGGCGGCGTTTTCCAGGTTCAGCGGCTCTTCACGGGTACCCACCAGGCCCACCAGGCCCTCGTTGGGGGCCATGCTGACCTTGCCGATGGAGCGCTTGTTGAGGCCTTCGGAGGCCATCAGCACGAAGCGGTTGCTCTCAGGATCGAGCAGGTAGACCGAGCAGACCTGGCTGCCCATGGCTTCCTTGACGCGCAAGACAATGATACCCAACGCCGTCTTGAGATCTTTGGCGGAGTTCACTTCCTGGACGATCTTGCGCAGCGTATTGAGCATGGCTCGGGGTCGGACTCCGTGGTCAGTCGCGCGTCAACAGGCGCGGGGCTAGCTCTTTCAGGGCGCGACGGTAAACCTCGCGCTTGAATGTCACCACCTGGCCCAACGGATACCAGTAGCTGACCCAGCGCCAGCCGTCGAATTCCGGTTTGCCGGTGAGGTCCATGCGCACCCGTTGCTCGTTGCTAACCAGGCGCAGCAGGAACCACTTCTGTTTTTGGCCGATACACAACGGCTGGCTATGGGTACGCACCAGACGTTGGGGTAAACGATAACGCAACCAGCCACGGGTGCAGGCAAGTATTTCCACGTCCTGGCGTTCCAGGCCGACTTCTTCGTTCAGCTCGCGGTACAAGGCGTCTTCCGGCGTTTCGTCAGGGTTGATGCCACCCTGTGGAAACTGCCAGGCATCCTGGTTGATCCGGCGAGCCCATAGCACCTGCCCGGCATCATTCGTGAGAATGATCCCGACATTGGGGCGAAAACCATCCGGGTCGATCACGGCAGCAACCTCGCAAACGCATGTCGCCGCATTGTTCCACAAAGCCTGCGAGCGCAGCAACGCGCCCGCAAGCTTATGTGCAGCAAGGTGAAAACTCCGTATTCTGCGGGGCTTTCCCGGAAGCTTTTGCGAGAACTAGCGATGCGCCTGGCTTTATTCGACCTGGACAATACCCTCCTCGGCGGCGACAGCGACCACGCCTGGGGCGACTACCTGTGCGAACGGGGCATTCTTGACCCGATCGCCTACAAGGCGCGCAACGATGCCTTTTACCAGGACTACCTCAACGGCACCCTGGACCTGCAGGCCTACCTGGCCTTCTCCATGGAGATCCTCGCCGCCACCGAGCCTGCCCAGCTGGACCAGTGGCACGCCGAGTTCATGCGTGACTGCATCGAGCCGATCATGTTGCCCAAGGCCATGGCGCTACTGCAGCAGCACCGCAATGCCGGCGATCAGCTGGTGATCATCACCGCCACCAACCGCTTCGTCACCGCGCCCATCGCCCGGCGCCTGGGTGTGCAGGTGCTGCTGGCCACCGAATGCGAAATGCAGGGCGGCCGCTACACCGGGCGCAGTACCGATATACCGTGTTTCCGTGAAGGCAAGGTGACGCGCCTGGCGCGATGGATGCTGGAGAACGGCTTTACGCTTGAAGACAGCTACTTCTATAGCGACTCGATGAACGACCTGCCGCTGCTGGAGCAGGTCACCCACGCGGTGGCCGTCGACCCCGACCCGAACCTGCAGGCCGAAGCCGAAAAACGCGGCTGGCCGGTGATTTCGCTCAGGGACTGAGCGCAGCGTGCGGCTAGACCGGCTTGGCGCCCATCAGCCCAGCAATCGACAGGAAGCACACGCCGCAGAACAGCGCCAGCGCGAGGGTCAGGCGCAGCCCTGCACCCTCGCCCTTGCGCAGCCGGTTCAGGCGCACCAGCAGCCACCACACGGCCAGCGCGCCGACGGTGTAGATGACGCTTGAGGCCAATACCCAGGTTTGCCCCAGCGGCCAGCCGACCAGGTGCACCAGCCACCAGCCGGTGAACGGCATGCTCACCAGGCACACCCCCATCAGCAGCCAGACGAACAGCAGCGGGCGGCGCAACAGCTTGGCGTAGGCCTCGGCATCGCCCTGGCGGCGGGCACGCAGGGTCCAGACGGCCAGGCCCAGGGCGCTGAGCAACAACAGCGCGGTGGCGAGGACATGCAGGGTCTTGAGGGTGGTCAGGTGTTCCATCGCAGAATGTCCTTGATATGGGCCAGTACGCGTGTGCTGCATCGCGGGGCAAGCCCGCTCCCACAAGATGCATGAAAGCGCTTTTGTGGGAGCGGGCTTGCCCCGCGATGGCGTCGTCAGCCCAAGAATAGCCGGTAAGCCGGGTTCTCGGTTTCATCCCAATACGGGTAGCCAATCTTGGCCAATGCCTCCGGCACCAGGTGGCGTTCTTCTTCGGGCACCTGCAAGCCTGCCACTACGCGGCCATCCGCCGCGCCATGGTTGCGGTAATGGAACATCGAGATGTTCCAGCGCCCGCCCAGCTTGTTGAGGAAGTTGAACAGTGCACCGGGCCGCTCGGGGAATTCGAAGCGCAGCACGATTTCGTCATGGGCCCGCGCCGAATGGCCGCCGACCATATGGCGGATGTGCAGCTTGGCCAGCTCGTTGTCGGTCAGGTCGACCACCGGGAAGCCTTGCTCGGTCAAATGCTGTACCAGCATGGCCCGTGGGTCGGTTTCCGGGTGAGTCTGCACACCGACGAAGATGTGCGCCTCGTCAGAGGTGTGCTTGCGGTAGTTGAATTCGGTGATCTGGCGCTTGCCGATGGCCTCGCAGAAGGCCTTGAAGCTGCCCGGGCGCTCGGGGATGGTCACGGCGATGATGGCTTCACGCTTTTCGCCCAGTTCGGCACGCTCGGCGACATGGCGCAGGCGGTCGAAGTTGACGTTGGCGCCAGAATCGATGGCCACCAGGGTCTGGCCGGTGACGCCTTTGAGCTCGACGTACTTCTTGATGCCCGCCACGCCCAATGCGCCGGCAGGTTCGGTGATCGAGCGGGTATCGTCGTAGATATCCTTGATAGCTGCGCAGATTTCGTCGGTGCTGACAGTGATCACTTCGTCGACATGGTGGCGGCAGATATCGAAGGTATGCTGGCCGATCTGCGCCACTGCCACGCCATCGGCAAACAGCCCGACCTGCGGCAGCACCACACGCTCGCCTGCTGCCATGGCAGCTTGCAGGCAGTTGGAGTCGTCGGGCTCGACGCCGATGACCTTGATTTCCGGGCGCAGGTACTTGACGTAGGCGGCAATGCCGGCAATCAGCCCGCCACCGCCCACCGGCACGAAGATCGCGTCCAGGCGGCCTGGGTGCTGGCGCAAGATCTCCATGGCCACGGTGCCTTGGCCGGCAATGGTGTGCGGGTCATCGTAGGGGTGGATATAGACGAAGCCTTTTTCATCGACCAGTTTCAGCGAGTACGCCAGCGCCTCGGGGAACGAGTCGCCGTGCAGTACAACCTTGCCGCCGCGCGAACGCACGCCTTCAATCTTGATTTCCGGGGTGGTCTTGGGCATCACGATGGTGGCTTTGATGCCAAGCTCGCGCGCCGCCAAGGCCAGGCCTTGCGCATGGTTGCCGGCGGATGCGGTCACCACGCCCCGCGCCAGCTCTTCGGCGGTCAGTTGCGCCAGCTTGTTGTAGGCCCCGCGGATCTTGAACGAGAACACTGGCTGCAGGTCCTCGCGCTTTAGCAGCACGCTGTTGCCCAGGCGCTTGCTCAATTGCCCGGCGCTGTGCAGCGGGGTTTCGACGGCTACGTCGTAGACGCGCGAGGTGAGGATCTTCTTGACGTACTGTTCGAGCATCGGGAAAGCATCACTGGGCCGCGGGACAAGGGCTGCGAGTCTACCGCAGCGCCACGTCGGGCGACCACAGCAAAGCCGTGCGAGCCGTTATACTAGGCAACTTTGAAACCCGCCCTGCCCCTTCCCGGAGCCCGCATGACCCAGGATCAACTCAAACAGGCCGTCGCCCAGGCCGCTGTCGACCTCATCCTCCCAAAGCTGGATGAAAAAAGCGTCGTAGGCGTTGGCACCGGTTCTACCGCCAACTTCTTCATCGACGCCCTGGCGCAGCACAAGAACGCCTTCGACGGCGCCGTCGCCAGCTCCGAGGCCACTGCACAGCGCCTGAAGGGCCATGGCATTGCGGTGTATGAGCTGAACAGCGTCAGTGAGCTTGAGTTCTATGTCGATGGCGCCGACGAGAGCGACGCGCACCTGAACCTGATCAAAGGCGGTGGCGCGGCCCTGACCCGCGAGAAAATCGTCGCGGCCGTGGCCAAGACGTTCATCTGCATCGCCGATGGCAGCAAGCTGGTACCGGTGCTGGGCGCCTTCCCGCTGCCGGTCGAGGTCATCCCCATGGCCCGCAGCCACGTGGCGCGCCAGCTGGTCAAGCTGGGCGGCGACCCGGTTTACCGCGAGGGTGTGGTGACCGACAACGGCAACGTGATCCTGGATGTCTACAACCTGCAGATCACCAACCCGGTCGAGCTGGAAACCCAGATCAACGCCATCGTTGGCGTGGTAACCAATGGCCTGTTCGCCGCTCGCCCGGCTGATGTGCTGTTGCTGGGTACTGCTGAAGGCGTGAAGACCCTCAAGGCCGAGTGAGGCCTTTGCAGGTGAACCGGCCAGCCTGCATTGGCCTCATCGCAGGCTGGAGAGCTCCTTTGTGGCGAGCGGGCTTGTCCCGCGTTGGGCTGCGCAGCAGCCCCTGGGGTTTCAGGGCTGCTGCGCAGCCC
>NZ_JABWRG010000139.1:0-10320 GCF_014268825.1 Pseudomonas sp. SWRI51
GCAGCCCCTTGGGTTTTCAGGGCTGCTGCGCAGCCCAACGCGGGACAAGCCCGCTCGCCACAACTGTCTATCATTTCTCATAGGATTGGGTCCAACCAGCAATATTGCGGTTGAGCACGGCCTGCATGGGAGCTGGCGACAGCCTGCGATGAAGCCAACGCCAATCAGCCGCCGAGCAACGCTCGCTGCGCCTGGTCCAGCTCCAGCTCGCTGAACACCTGTACGCCTTCGCGGCGCAGCAGCGCGGTGGTCACGCCCTCGCCGGCCACCTTCACCCCTGTAAAACTGCCGTCATAGGTCAGCCGGTTGCCACACGAAGGGCTGCCCGACTTGAGCACCGCCACTCGAATGCCATGGCGACGCACCAGCGCTACAGCCAATTGCGCCCCGGCCAGAAACGCCGCGCTGACATCCTCACCCACCACGGTGATCACCTGCGCCTGGCCGTCCAGCACCTGACCGCCCTGCCCACCTGGGATCTCCGCCGCCGGGCGCGGGGTCGGCAGCCCTCCGGCGACCTCCGGGCACAACGCCACCACCCGCCCCTCGGCCTGCCAGGCCTGCAACAAGCCAGGATGGCCACTCGCCCGCCCGTCATAGCGCACCGGCTGCCCTAGCAGGCAGGCGCTGACCAGGACCTTGGGCAACTCAGAACGGGTCATTGCCACGGTGCCGGAACCAGCCCGTCAGTGACAAGCGCTCGCGGCCAGCGGGCAATACTTCGTGGGGCACGTCGCCCGACAGAAACACCACCAGGGTGCCCGCCAACGGCTCGACATCACGCTGCACATCGCCTTCGAGGAACATGCGCAACTGCCCGCCATCAGTGGGCTGCCAGCTTTCGTTGAGGTACAGCACCGCCGACACCGTGCGCCGGTCGTCATCACGAAAACGGTCCAGGTGGCGACGGTAGAAGGCACCGGGCGGATACAGCGCAAAATGGCATTCGAAATCTTCAAGCCCGAGGAACAAGCCCTGGTTGATGGCCTGGCGCAGGCTGTCCATGGCGTGCAGGTAGCGGTCGCAGGGTTCGGATTCGCCGGGGTCGATCCACTGGATCTGATCGCCGCGAATGGCCTCGCGCACTTCCTGCTCGGCGCCGCGCCCCACCCCGGCCGGGTTCAGCGCGCCCTGGGCATGGCGCTGCCGACACTCGTGTGCCAGCTCGCGCGACAGCGCGTCGGGTATAAACAAGGTTTGCTGCGACCAGCCACGGGTGGCCAGGTCATCGACGATGGTCGACAGCATCGGGTGTTCGAGAGGTAAGTGCATTGCGCATCATAGCCATTCGGCAGGTACTCGCACAGCGCCACTTGGTCAGGAAGCGGCGCGGGTATCTCGACAAAGCCCCGCTGTGCCAAGGACAATGGTGCCCTGCCGACAGGAGTCCTGAATGCGCCGTCTGTTTTCCCTGCTGCTGCTGATGATCTGCACCGTGCCTGTCTGGGCAGACAGCCTTGATCAGCTGTACAAAGTCGCCGGTTGGCCCGACCAGCGCGCCCATTTCACCGATGCCGTGAGCGCCGCCCAACAGCGCTACCGCAATAGTCTGCCGCCTGCGGTTTACCAGGCACTGGTCAATAACAGCAACCAGCGCTTCAAGCCCCAGGCCATGGACGCGCGCGCCCTGGCCCAGTTGCGCAGCAACCTGGCCAACCCGGCGCCGGCGCTGGCGTTCTTCCAGTCGCCCCTGGGGCGCAAGGTGGTGGCCGCTGAGCTGCTGGCCACGCGCAAGGACCAACTGGCCAAGAACGCCAAGGGCCTGCCGAAGATGCAGGCCAGCGACGACCGCCTGCTGATCATCGGCCACCTGGCCCAGGCCTTGCCCGCGCGCGAAGCCGGGGCCGAGGTGAGCCTTGCGATTGCCGGGGTGGCCGCCGATAGCCTGAGTTCGATGATCCCCGGCCTGTTCGGTGGCGGGCAGGCCCAAGGCATGCTCGACGGCCAGCGCCAGCGCCTGATGAACCAAGTCGGCGAAGACCTCCACAACACCCTGCTTTACGTGTACCGCGGCCTGTCGGACGCAGAGCTTGAGCAATTCTCGACCTTCGCCGAATCACCTGAAGGCCAGGCCTATTACAAAGCCGCCGTGGCCGCCGTGCGCGCAGCCCTGGCGGTTGGCCAACAAGCCTCGGACCTCAAGTGATCAGCCCAGCCGCTGGCCAATGAACTCGAAATAGCGCTGGCGGATGTCCGGCAGCTCGTTGGCCAGGTGGTGACGGGCGTCGGCCATCAGCAAAATCTGCGGCGCCTCGAACTTGGCCTTGAGCACCTTGAGGTTGTACGGCCAGTCGACCGTCCCATCTGCCTCCCCCTGCACGATCAACAGCGGCCGCGTACTGCGCGGCGCCGTCTCGATACGCCGCACCCATTTCAGCAAGGCCCCTACCCAGGCAGTGGGCAGGCGCCGGGGTTGCAGGGGGTCGGCCTGCAGAAACGGCATGAACGCAGGGTCATTGGTGTTTTCGCTGAAGCGCCGCTCGATGCCATCGACAAAGTGGCGCAACACGCAGTAGCTGAGTTTCGACCAATGCCAGGCGCGCGGGCGCACCAGCGGCGCCAGCAGAATCACCTGGCCGTCCGCCGGGCTTTGTTCGGCACAGTGCAGCAGGTGGTCGACCACGATGGCAGCCCCGGTGCTTTGCCCGCACAGGTGCCACGGGCGCGGCAGATCAAGCTGGCGCGCCTGCGCGAACAGCGCCTCCAGCACCTGCTGGTACAGGCCGAAGTCGGCAATGCTGGCGCGCTCGCCGCTGGATAGCCCATGCCCCGGCAGGTCGCAGCTGATTACCACGTAATTGCGCGCCAGCGCCCATTCGATCACATGCCGGTACAGGCCCATGTGGTCGTAGTAGCCGTGCAGCAAAAACATCGTCGCCACCGGTTGCGCGGGCATCCACACCTGGCCGACCAGGTCGAAGCCCGCAGCCTTGAAAGCGCCCAGCCAGCTCTGCGCCGGCAGTTCGAGGCCATAGAAACGCTGGTAGTCGCGGCCCTCGGCGGGCAGCGGCTGGCGCTCGGCAAGGCCAGATAGGCTGCTGCGCAGCAGGTCGGGGTGAAACGTGGCAGGCATGGGTACATCCACAATGCAGCGAGTATTGATCTGGGATATTCAGCTCTGCGAGGCATCGTGGCAAGCTTGGCCACCTATTGATCGTGCGCTGCCCATGAAGATCCGCTCCCTCGTCATTACCCTGCTGTGCGCCGCCGCCCTGTGGTGGGCCTACGACAGCTTCCAGGCCCGCTACCTGCGCCCGTTCGACAACCAGGCCACGCTGTTCGATGGCAGCCAACTGCGCCTGCCGGCAGACCTCTCCGGCCCCGGCCCGATCCGCGTGGTGCATTTCTGGGACCCGGCCTGCCCATGCAACGTCGGCAACCAGCAGCACCTGGGCGAACTGGTCGCGCACTTCGCACCGCTGGGGGTGAGTTTCCATGTGCTGCAAAAACCCGGCACCCACGGCCAGTTGCCGGCCAATCTGGGTGCCCTCAAGCCAGTGGATAGCCTGCCCGGCAGCGAACAGCTTCCGGCATCACCTGCGGTCGCGATCTGGGACCGCGACGGCAAGCTGGCCTATTTCGGCCCGTACAGCGAAGGGGCCGTGTGCAATTCAGGCAACAGCTTCATCGAGCCGGTGCTCAAGGCACTGATGGAAGGCCGGCCCGTGCTGGCAGCCAACACCTTGGCCGTGGGCTGTTACTGCCCTTGGCAGGTCGGTAGCCTGCGATAACGTTACCCAAGACATCCTGAAGCCGCCAATCTGGAGATTCCCGGCAAAATGCTTGCCGCTCGGCCTTCACATATAACCGTACTGCTTGAGCAGCTCGGATAACGCTTGCTTGAGTTCGGACTCCGTGAGCTCCGAGGGGAAGTCTTTAGGCCCATCGACAAAACTGTCTGCAAGGCCAAACATTATGGCCAGGCACTCCCCCATAGCATCATCGTCCTGAGCTAACACTCCAGACTTGCCTTCAACGCGCCATTGCACAAAGAAGTCGGTGGTAAATTGATCACCACTAATATTCGAGGCAACCAGCTCCTTCGCAAGATCAATTAACACCATACTCATTACAAAACCCCCGTTTCAATGTAGTTATTAAACTGAGCGGAGCCAGGCTCTAGACTCCACCCTGAAAGAAAATCGCCATCCGCCCGAACCACTACCACCTTATTACTAGATGGATTGAAATAAACCTTCGAACCCGGCTCGCGACGATAAGTTCCTCTCTCGACTGTTCCGGGATCATCCAAATGCTGCTGCATTGCGTCTCTGAATCGGGTAAGAGTTTCCCTGTTCTTCTGAGTGTCACTCACTCCAAAATCTATCGCATGCTTAAACTTCTTGTCTAGCTGCCTGCGAGTAAATATCCCTGAGTCCAATGGATCGGTGAACATCAAATAAACAGGTTCAAGACCAGAGTCTTGCGGAAAAATGACGACTAAGTCAATTGGCTCTGGAGTGCTCCCAGGATAAGTAGTAACAATGTCAACAGGCTGCAACTCCAACCCGGTATATGTCGGAAGACTTGGTGCCACTGCAGGTGTCGTAGTGCTTGAATTGAAGTCGCCTGGCTGCTTTGCAGGTGTCCACGTCAAAGTCAATGGAGGCTCATCAGGAATCCAATTTTGTACAGTAACGCTATAATTACCTGTCTGCGGATTGAGCGTGGCCACCCTCGCAGGCACATTATTAGAAACGTTTGCGCTTTGCGTGCTAAACAACGAAACGTAGGAGGTCCCATCAGACCTAATTTCGCTTGTTAGCCTAAACAGCAACTCAACTTTATTCTGGGCTGCCGCCATGGCCATGAAGTCACCATCTGATACAAAGCCCAGATCGTTAGCATTTAAACCCAGTCCATAGCGAAACCTTCTTGGAGTCTGGTCTTGCTCCTCACTTGCCGTGGCACTAGAGTAAACGACTGCCGTGAGGGCTGCTGCAAATGGCGCGCCAGGCCCAGCCATGAGGATACGCCGTAGCGCGACAACAGCGTCTGCGATGCTTTTACCCAAAGCTGAAATTACCGCTTCAGTCAAAGGAATGACACCTAAGCCGGGCACGGTCAACGCAGCAGCAGCGCCTGCTTGAAAATGGTAAGTACCTGTAGCCGGTGAGTTATCTCTAGAAGATTCGCGCTCCCTAGCTTGCTCTAAGCTGGAATTCAGATTCGATTTGCGCTCTTGCAAAACCTTGAAAGTCTCACCGACTACTTGCGACTGTAAAGCTGCTCGGTAAGAGCTCTGATAAATACCATACTCTGACTTAGGGAACGGCCCCCAAGCACGCCAAGACTTTGGAATCCGTGACATGTTGGCAGCTTTAATCTGAGCGGCACTGAGGTCTAGCACACTAGTGCCCGAAAACTTGATTGATTCAGATGCGAGCAAACCTATTTCATAGGTTGCCCCCACAAGCAAGCGGTCAACTATATTTATGTATTCTTCAATATCAGCGGCACTACTGGAATCAGTATCAGATGGAATACCTAGCTGGATCAAATTCCCTAGGGCAGCCGCACCTGCTTCTACGATCAATGGGCCATAGGACGAATCTAGGTAATCTTTCACCCTCTTCAGTTCTATAGAGATCTCTTGCATCATCCTGTTGAATGTAGCTAGTTGCAACCGTCCCTCCCTGTCCCTCTCGTTATAGCTATAGGAAAATGATCCAGCGTCGAAAGGTAGGGGATCAGGCCCAGGGCGGACAATTGTCGGAGGTAGCTCTACTGTCATGTTCATTCCTTGAAAATGAGGGAAAAGATCGGCGCCAAGGCACTGTATAAAAACACAGTACTCAAGTCAACGCCTCCCTCGTACTCAAGGAGCAGAGCCGAACGGAGTACGCTGCCGATCCCTCCGCGCTTGAGACAGCACGAGAGTTATGCTTGGACAACAGGCACTGTAGGACTGGCAGATCAGCACTTGCCATTTTCCTACGGCCCTTGGTTACCGTCTGCGGCAGAGGCTACACTCGAGGAGCTAAGTCGCAGTGGAATTCTCCACAGTGCTTCGCCCAAGGTGACGAGAAGTTTCGATGAACTGCGGCCTTACACTGCAAGCGACTGTCATCATCATCGCCGCCCGCTGGTTACTGGGACGTCCAGGACAAGCGAGCAGCACGTGAAAGCGCGTTGCTCACCCAAAGTTGTGAGCATTCACCAAGTGCGCAAAGACGCAATTTTCATATCGCACTTATAGGCATAGAGCATCGCCGGCCGGTGCTGGCAGCCAACACCTTGGCCGTGGGCTGTTACTGCCTTTGGCAGGTCGGTCGCCGGCGTAAAACTGCCCGATGCACGTCGTCACCCTCTAACCCGCGCCGGATTGCCGACCACCACCGCGCCTGCCGGGACGTCCCGGGTCACCACGCTGCCGGCACCGACCACGGCGTTGTCGCCGATGGTCACCCCCGGCAGGATGATCGCACCGCCGCCCAGCCATACATTGTTGCCAATGCTCACCGGTCGCCCGCTTTCCAGGCCCGTGCGCCGCACCTCGGGGTCCAGCGGGTGGTCGGCGGTGTAGATCTGTACCGCAGGCCCGATCTGGCAGTCGGCGCCGATGCGCACCGGCAGCACGTCGAGGATCACGCAGTTGAAGTTGATGAAGGTGTTGGCTCCCACGCTGATGTTGTAGCCGTAGTCGCAGTAGAACGGCGGGCGAATCACCACGCCCTCGCCAACACTGGCAAAGTGCTCGGCCAGCAGGCCATGGCGGGCCTGGCTGAGCAATTCGACGCTGTCGTTGTAGCGGTGCATCCACTGCTTGTTGGCGGCCTGCTCCTTCTGCAGCTGCGGGCAGCTGGCGTGATAGAGCTGGCCGGTCAGCATTTTCTGTTTTTCGCTAAGGGCCATTGAAAGTCCTCCCTGGGGGCTATGCTGAGTGCGCGAATCCGCCGAAGATCGGACCACAATCTTTTACGCGAGTGCACAAGGAGTCTCGATGAAGCGCAGCCTGACCTTGCTGGCGATGGTGATCGCTCTCGCCATCGCCGGCAGCGGTTACTGGTACGTGCAGGGCAAGCAGCCGGTGCGTGAAGGCGAGTTGGCCCTGGCAGGCCTGCAAGGGCCGGTCAGCGTGCGTTACGACGCCCGCGGCGTCCCGCACTTGCAGGCGCAGAACGAAGCCGACCTGTATCGCGCCCTCGGCTACGTGCACGCCCAGGACCGGCTGTTCCAAATGGAGATCATGCGCCGCCTGGCGCGTGGCGAGCTCGCTGAAGTGCTGGGCGCCAAGCTGCTGGCCACCGACACGCTGTTTCGCAACCTGCGTATTCGCGAGCAGGCAGCGCTGATGGTGCAGCGCATCGACCACCAATCTGCACCGTGGCAGGCGCTACAGGCCTACCTCGACGGCGTGAACCAGTGGCAGGCCGGCCACCCCAAGCCCATGGAGTTCGACCTGCTGGGCATCGCCCCGCGCCCCTTCACCGCCGAAGACACCCTGAGCATCGCCGGCTACCTGGCCTACAGCTTTGCGGCGGCGTTTCGCACCGAGCCTGCGCTGACCTACATCCGCGACCAGCTTGGCCCTGAGTACCTGAAAATCTTCGACCTGGGCTGGCACCCTGACGGCGCCCTCGCCGCACCGCTGGCCGCCGCCGACTGGCGCAGCCTGGAGCAACTCGCCCAACTCAGCCACGCGGCCCTGGGCGATGCCGGCATCCCGCAGTTCGAAGGCAGCAACGCCTGGGCCATTGCCGGCAGCCGCACCCGCAGCGGGCGGCCACTGCTGGCCGGCGACCCACATATCGGCTTTGCCGTGCCAGCGGTGTGGTACGAGGCCGAGCTTTCGGCGCCGGGCTTCAGCCTGTATGGCTATTTTCAGGGGCTGAACCCGTTCGCACTGCTGGGCCACAACCGTGAATTCGGCTGGAGCCTGACCATGTTCCAGAACGACGATGTCGACCTGATCGCCGAAAAGACCAACCCCGCCAACCCCGAGCAGGTCATGGTCAACGGCCGCTGGCAGACGCTGGAAAAAACCCAGCAAAGCATTGCCATCAAAGGTGAAGCGCCGGCCACCATCACCCTGCGCCGCTCGCCCCACGGCCCCATCGTCAACGATGTGCTCGGCAGCAGCGCAGGGGTCACGCCGATTGCCATGTGGTGGGCATTTCTCGAGACCGAAAACCCGATTCTGGAAGGCTTCTACCAGATCAACCGCGCCGACACCCTGGACAAGATGCGCGACGCCGCCATCAAGGTGCAGGCGCCCGGCCTGAACCTGGTGTGGGCAAACGCCAAGGGCGATATCGGCTGGTGGGCGGCAGCGCGCCTGCCCATGCGCCCTGCCGGGGTCAACCCGGCGTTCATTCTGGACGGCAGCAGCCAGCAGGCCGACAAACCCGGTTTCTACCCGTTCAGCACCAACCCGCAACAGGAAAACCCGGCCAGTGGCTACATCGTCTCGGCCAACTATCAGCCCGCGGCGCCTGTACCAGTGCCCGGCTACTACAACCTCGCCGACCGTGGCCGCCAGCTCGACCGCCATCTGGCCCGCCCGGACATCCAGTGGGACACCGCCAGCAGCCAGGCCCTGCAACTGGACACCAGCAACGACTATGGCCCGCGCACCCTGGCGCCGCTGCTGGCCACCTTGCGCAGTATCGCCCAGGGCGATGAGGAAAAAGAGCTGGTCGAGCAGTTGGCCGCCTGGCGCGGCGACTACCCGGTGGACTCGACCAGCGCGACGCTGTTCAACCAGTTCCTTTACGAACTGGCCTTCGCTGCCCTGCACGATGAGCTGGGCGACACCTGGTTCCCGGTGCTGATCAGCACCCGCGCCATCGATGCCGCACTGCCGCGCCTGGCCGCCGACCCGGCGTCACCCTGGTGGAATACCCGCGGCAGCAATGAACATACCGACCGCAGCGCCATCGTGCGCCTGGCTTGGCAGCGCAGCCTCAACCACCTGCGCGATACCTTCGGCCAGGACTGCGCCACCTGGCAATGGGGCAAGGCCCACACCCTCACCCACAGCCATCCGCTGGGGGTGCAAAAGCCGCTGAACTTGCTGTTCAACGTAGGCCCGTTCGCGGCCCCCGGCAGCCACGAGGTGCCGAACAATCTTTCCGCAAAAATCGGCCCGGCGCCCTGGCCGGTTACCTACGGACCTTCGACCCGCCGCGTGATCGACTTCGCCGACGCCGGCTCCGCCGCCACCATCAACCCCGTAGGGCAGAGCGGCGTGCCGTTCGACAAACACTATGCCGACCAGGCCGAGGATTACATCGAAGGCCGCTACCACAAGGCGCGCATGGGGGTGATTCCGGCGCAAAGTACCTTGCGCCTGGTGCCTGCGCAGTGACCCCTACCCACTTCAGGAACTGACCATGGATAAACACTTCATCGAAATCGACGGCGCGCGCATGAGCTATGTCGATCAAGGCCACGGTTTTCCGCTGCTGCTGGGCCACAGTTACCTGTGGTCGGCGGCCATGTGGCAGCCACAGATCGAGGCACTGTCGCGGCACTTCCGGGTGATCGTGCCGGAGCTCTGGGGCCACGGCAGCTCGGACGCCCCACCGGCGTGCACCACCGACATGAGCGCCCTGGCCCGCCAGCATCTGGCCCTGCTCGATAAGTTGCATATAAAGAAATGCCATCTGGTCGGGCTGTCGGTAGGCGGCATGTGGGGCGCGCAGCTCGCTGTCGAGCACCCTGAGCGCGTCGACCGGCTGGTGCTGATGGACACTTATCTGGGCGCAGAGCCTGAAGCCACTCGGCTCAAATACTTCGCCCTGCTGGATGCAGCCAGCGCCGCAGGCACCTTCCCGGAGCCTTTGCTGGACATCATCGTGCCGATTTTCTTCCATGCCGGTGGCCAGACTGTGCCAGAAATCCGCGAGCAGTTCCGTGCCGACCTCAAGGCCAGCAGCGCGCAAACCATTCGCCAGAGCCTCGACCCGCTGGGGCGGGTGATTTTCGGCAGGCCCGACCTGCTGGCGCGCCTGGGCGAATTGCCGGGTGAGCGCAGCATTGTCATCTGCGGCGACCAGGACATTCCCCGGCCGCCAGAAGAGTCCAACCAAATGTCACGCCTGATCGGCTGCCTGGCGGCGCAGATCCCCAACGCCGGGCATATCTCCAGCCTGGAGAACCCGAAGGTGGTGAATGATTTTTTGTTGGCGTGGTTGCCGCGTAATCGTTGAATAGTGGCTGCAGCACTGCTCTGTGGCCCAGAGCAGCTTGGTGGGAGAGTCCAGGATCTTTACTCGCTTGTGGTGGCCTCATCGGATAGATAGTTGTGGCGAGCGGGCTTGCCCCGCGTTGGGCTGCGCAGCAGCCCTGAAAACCCAAGGGGCTGCTGCGCAGCCC